>CAYMGK010000013.1:0-19097 GCA_964389965.1 uncultured Clostridia bacterium
TAGGACTTTTGTGTTAAATTTTGCTTTGGAACCTATAATAGCAAGCACAGCAGTCAAGGCAATTATTGAGAATAAAACAAACAATGTTGTTGGAGTGATTTCCGCCAAACTCTCAAAAATATGGATCGCATTGTTCACCTTATCTCACCTCCTCTCCATTAAAATAATTTAAATATGTCCTGGAGAGCAGATGATAAAAAGCCGTCACCACTACGGTTTAACGGCTTTTTTACATACTAAAGCCACTTTCCTACGCTAGAATTACCTAGAGCAGGTTCCAGGGTCAGTGAGATTACTCACTATCTCAGCTATCCGCGCTCCCCTAGTGGACATAAAAATAAGATATTCACTTTGTTAGCTACGAAACACTCGCCTGTAGAAAGGCTAAAGTTTCGTTCACATTACTATACTGGGTATTATCTTAACAATAAAGTCACAATAATACCGATAGTCCCGACTAATACGGCCACAATAGAACCAATGGTCCATTTTTGTAAGTCAATGATCCACTTCTGCAAACTATCTAATTTGTCCTCCATCTTATCAAGTCTGGCATCAACTTTATCAAACCTGGCATCAACTCTATCAAGTCTAGCATCAACTCCACCAAGTTTAGCATCAACTTTATCAAGTCTGGCATCAACTCTATCAAACCTGGCATCAACTCTATCAAACCTGGCATCAACTCCACCAAGTTTAGCATCAACTCTACCAAGTCTAGAATCAACTCCACCAAGTCTAGAATCAACTCTGTCAAATCTGGCGTTAATTTCTTCACGAAAAATCTTGATTTTTTCGTCTGTCTCTTTTCGGATATCGGCGATTTTGGTGTCTACACTATCCCTAAGACTATTGATCTGCTGTGATATAAGAAAGTATCCTGATTCATAAATCTTGGGCTCACGAGCCTCCCTTATCCTTTGTTCATCATCCCCTGCGGCAACCTCTTTTTCTGCCATATTCATCACCCTCTCGCCCTTATACTAGGATAATTATACCATGATCAGATAAATTTTTCCACTAAAATTTATCATAATAGGGACTTGGTATGGGAGTTGCCATTGCTTGGGAAAAAAGCAGATGAAAAAATATGTCGGAAGTCTGCATTTATGAATAAAACAAATTTCTAAACAATGTAAGTGTTTTTGCGGACAAATGTGAAACAAGAGGGATCATTATACCAATTTCAGCTCATTCTTTTGCCGATGCCTTTTAAAAGCAAGGTCTATTAGCTCATCTATAAGTTTTCCGTATGGTAGGCCGGAAATTTCCCACATTTTTGGATACATACTTATATTGGTAAAGCCCGGGATTGTATTCAATTCATTTATATAAATATTGCCCGTAATTTTACTCATAAGAAAATCCACTCGCGCCATACCACTACAGTCTAAAGCGGTAAAAGTTTTAATAGCTAGTTCCTGTATTCTTTCAACATCTTTGCGGGAAATAGGAGCCGGAAGCAGTAGTTTTGATTTATCACCATCTAAATACTTAGCAGTATAATCATAGAATTCTCGACTGGGAATGATTTCACCGGGCAGTGAAGCCCTTGGTTTGTCATTTCCCAAAACAGAACACTCGATTTCCCGGGCATCAACAAATTTTTCAATAAGCACTTTTATGTCATATTCTGCTGCCATTAAAAGGGCGGATTTCAATTCTTCTCGGTTTTTTGCTTTGGAGATACCTACACTTGAACCTAAATTAGCAGGTTTTATGAAACAAGGGTACCCTAAGGAATTTTCCAATTCTAAAAGAATTTCCGACATGCGAATAAGTAATTCCTGTTTATAAATTACTTTGTAGTCAACAATGGGTAAATCATTTTGCCGAAGTATTACTTTTGTAAAGACTTTATCCATACAAAGGGCAGATGAAGTTACACTACAGCCTACATAGGGAATATTCATCATTTCAAAAAGGCTTTGCACAGTCCCATCCTCTCCACGGGGCCCATGAAGCATAGGGAAAATCACATCAAGGTAGTGGCGACTCTCTTTGCCGTTTTTCAAGGTTATTATACATTTGTGGGCCGGATCCGGGGACAGTAAAGCAGGTACAGCTTCCTTGATCCAACTTCCATCCTCAATTTTCGATATATCTCCCGAAAAGAGCCTCCAATTGCCTTCTTTTGTTATTCCTATTGGTATAATATCGTATTTTGTTCTATCCATCACTTTGATGACTGAAGTTGATGACATTAAGGATATCTCATGCTCACTTGATTGACCACCAAAAATTATGCCGACTTTTGTTTTTTTCAATAAAAGCGCTCCTTTCAAATTCAACGTAAAAGGTGAATCCACCATGAATTCGATTAAAAACATCATATATATATAATATGTATTCATTATAATATAAAAAAAGTATCACCACAAACAAAACCAGTTTAGAATTTTTTGCAAAAACTCAAGAAAAAAAACAGCTATTGACATGGCTGTGCTAATGTCTTATACTAAGGAAAACTAAAAATCATTATAAGACATTGAAGGGAAAAAGTAAGCAGATAAATTTCCGCTAGAGAGAAGCCTCCTTAGGCTGAAAGAGGTTTTAGGAAAGGGATTTGCCGAAGTGCCTCCTGGAGTTGTGACCTGAAACAAGTTGGGAGTAGGGGCCAACGGGAACACCCGTTATAGTGTTAGGATATATCCTTTGCTTTGGAATGTATCTGAAATTAAAAGTGGATTTCACATATCCAACTATAGGATGTGGGATTAAAAAGAGTGGGACCGCGGTAATAACCGTCTCTGTATTTACAGGGCGGTTTTTTCATTTTATCGATAAATATTGGGAGGGGAGAATATGTTAAAGGCAACTGATGTGACTCAGTTAATCGGCAAGACCCCAATGGTTAGACTAAATCGGGTGTCGACTTGCTCCAAGTCTAATCTATGGTTGAAATTAGAAGGGTTTAATCCCGGTGGCAGTGTTAAAGATAGGGTTGCGTTGAATATGATTCAGGAAGCAGAGGCAAGAGGTAGAATTAAACCGGGGGACACCATTATAGAACCGACTAGTGGCAATACCGGCATCGGCCTTGCAATGGTTGCTGCGGCAAGGGGCTACAAACTTATATTGGTAATGCCGGATACAATGAGTGTGGAAAGGCGACAAATCCTTAATGCCTATGGTGCCGAAATAATCCTTACGCCGGGAGATCAGGGTATGAAAGGATCTATTGCAATGGCACAGGATTTATGTGGCAGTAATACCGGTTATTTCATGCCACAACAATTTACGAATCCGGCAAACCCCCTGGCCCATGAAAAAAGTACAGCTGAGGAAATATGGGTTCAAACGGGGGGCAAAATAGATGCACTTGTCAGTGCTGTCGGCACTGGTGGCACAGTGTCAGGAATAGGTAGGGCCCTAAAGAAAAGGAATCCTCACATAAGCATAGTGGCCGTTGAACCGGCCCAATCCGCTGTATTATCCGGGGGAAAACCCGGGCTCCATAAAATTCAGGGAATCGGGGCAGGGTTTGTACCGAAAGTATTAGACAGGGAGGTGCTGGACCGTGTCATACAAGTTGCTGATGAAGATGCCATTGATATGACAGTAAGATTGGCTCGGGAAGAGGGTCTGTTGCTTGGGATTTCATCTGGAGCGGCAGTGGTAGCCGCCATCGCATTTGCAAAGGAATTGGAAGAAGGGCTAGATGTTGTGATTATATCACCGGATACAGGAGAAAAATATTTAAGCACAGGTATGTTCGACTAGGGGGAATTAGGAGGTGAAAGTTATGTTAGCATGGTTTCGCAATGAAATAAAGACCATAAAGGAAAGAGACCCTGCCGCTAAAAGCATTTTAGAAGTTATTTTATGTTATCCGGGTTTTCATGCAATAGTGTTGCATTCTGTGGCACATTGGTTATACTCACATAAGTTATTTTTCATTGCACGGCTAATTTCTCATTTAAGTCGCTTTCTCACAGGTATTGAAATTCACCCTGGGGCAAAAATAGGGCCCGGTTTTTTCATTGATCATGGTTCCGGGGTAGTTATTGGAGAAACGGCTGAGATAGGGGAAAATGTTACTTTGTACCAAGGAGTTACTTTAGGCGGGACTGGTAAAAATAAAGGGAAAAGGCATCCTACAGTAGGGTCTAATGTGGTTATAGGTTCAGGTGCAAAGATTTTGGGTTCAATAACTATTGGTGATAATGTAATGGTTGGCGCCGGTTCTGTAGTGATTAAATCCATTCCACCAAATACCACAGTAGTGGGAGTCCCTGCAAAAATTGTTAAAAGAAACGGGCAGCGGCCAAAGGGCATTGACTTGGAGCATGGCAACTTACCGGATCCGGTGTCCGAGATTATTTTACATCTGCAAAAGGAAATCACTATTTTGCGAAACAAGGTAAAGAAACTGGAAAATAAAAACAAACGCACTGCCTAAATCCCTAAATCAAGGTTGCCACCTATTTTCCACAGACTTATATTACAATATCCGGCCGCCTGGACAATATTAATCCAGCTTTCAAGGGTGTTTTTATCCCCATACCATACTTCATGGTACATCCCCTCGCCATCGGTGTAATTAAAGGATAGGGCATGGCTGCTTTTGTCCCTAGTAGCTGACTTATTGTATATTTTCAGCAATTCAACCGCTTCTCTTTCTGTAATAGCAGCAACCGTACCGTCATTTTGAAAATCATAACCACCGGTGGCAAAAGCAAAGTCCACTCGGCCGGGTAAGTTTGCGGCTTTTTTAATAATATCTTCTATAAAGTCTATGTTGGCTTTTGGCCCGGGAACACTTCCATATCCATGTAGGTTATAGCACATGACCACATATTCGGGGCCTTTAGGTAGTAATATTTCATCAAAAGGGGTATCAGGTTCCAGCACGATTCTAACAGGAAGGTTTTTCTTACAAGCGGACAAGTACAGTCTTTTTACAAACTCATCAAAAAATCCCCAAAGCTTCATATCCTTTTTAATACCTTCATAGTCTATTTCCACTCCGGTAAAACCTTCTTTAGTTGCCATCTCCAGGATCTCCCTTATGTGGTTTTCCATTGATTCTTGTGTTTCAAATAAGGTGTATAATAGCCGCACATCCTTTAGTGATGCAGTGCCATCTTCCAAGATCAAATCATTGACTATGGTTAAAAAATTCCTATATCTTGTGGGAGAAGAAAATCCTTTGATTTTTTTGAGGCTTTCTTTGGTACCATCCGGTATAAATAATTTTTCATCCATATCAAAATAAGCGGCAAAATAACATATGTTCTCAATGTGTTCTCCGAGTTGTTCAATTTCATATTTCAGGTCTTTGGTGTGCCAATAGGTCGCCCAGATGGAATAGCTCACATTATTTGTATCTGTATGGTCTTTAGGGGGTTGCGTTTCTATCTTATACTTACGACTATGTTTAAAACCGCAATTTGCCAGCAGCAAAAGCACCAGGCAGATTGTAACTGCAAGTAATTTTCTTTGCATGTCCTACTCCCCCCCTAATTATAGGTGCTCAATAAACCAATTGATTATTTTATTCCATCTATTTATTATTCTTTCTCTTAAAAGTCCTGTGCCTTGTAATTTATTAATATAGATAATACCTGCCCTATTATCAGCATCTGTGATAACTATGTCTTCAAATACACCATCATATATATCATCACATATATTTCTTTGACTAAAACCATGTCCGGCCCAGGAAGATTCTAAATATACATACCCAGGTTCTAGCCTTGAAATAGGAAGCCCTTTTACTGCGGCTTTGCCATCCACCTCAATTGTCAACTCATCCTTATTTAGGTATATACTTAACTTTCTATTACCCAGTTCGTTGATTTGTAATTCCGGAATGTATTTTCTACTGCCATCTTGTACGTTTTCAATAGCATCATTCTCAATTTTCTTCTGAGATTTCATTTTAGTAAGGTCTTTTCGCCTTTTTGTGTTTTGCTTGTAAACTGTATATTCATGCTGTAATGCCTCTAAATGATTTTCTTCCATCGTCTGAAATTCTGTCCCGTCATGCTCAGCCAAGTTCAGATGAAATAGCTCTTTGCCGCTTTCTTCTACATGAAGCTGGTTGTTTCGTATTTTTATACATATATATGACTTCAGATCTTCATCTGCCCTCAAGTAAATCCCTTGAGTCCCTAACTTGTTGCCTGTTAAAGTGGTGTGAAGTGTAAAGTCCTTAAGGTCATCGCACTTGTTCAGGCGGATAAGTCCGTTGCCCTCAGGATTTGAAGTAATAATAATGGATGATTTTCTAAACTCCGCCGTGCCTGTAATAATGTCCCAATTTCTTTTGGTTCTAGGGTCACCGTCTATGAATACCAAATCTTCATTTGTATCCGCCTTTATTTTCATTAGTAAATGATTAGGGTACCAATAAGCCTGTGGCTGAATTCTTGTCAAATCATATGGGTCTGTTTTCCTGTCGTTTAGCGCAGAGCCCTCTCGGTTGAAATTAATACTGAAATGCTGTTTGATCAACTTTTCATTCACTATACTTACGTTCTTGTCAGTGGCGAAGCGGCCTGTGTTAGAATGCATCAGTGCATAGACTCTCGGCAGCATTCCCAATTCCCTTTTGTAGATTTCATCCATTAACAAATAATCTTCAGTTATACGGTTTTCCATCTGATCATAGTCCTCACTGGGTATTCCATGCTCGTCCCTTATAAAATCCATTAGATAATGATTATAATTCTTGTCAATATACTTACTCAATGAGGTAAATTCCTCCGGAGAGAGTTCACCTAGGAAGTTGTCGTATCTATCAAATACATTGATGTAAGAAAGCCGGTATCCGTTTGTGCCCATCTCATAATAACTGCTTTTTTCCAATGTCTTTATATCTTTGGCATTTAAAAATTTAGGGTCCTTCTCTTTTAGTTTATTGCCATAGCTCATTACAGTTCCAATATAATTGTATTTTTCCAGCAGGGGACCAGAAAACAATGCCGTATCCCTTCTTCCATCTTCAAACATTAAAAACATGGATTTAGATGGGAGGTTTTGATCATTGGCATAATAGTTTTCAATATCCCTTTGAGTCAAGGTAATATACCCATTTCTTTTCAATGCCTCAAAATGCTCATCGAGCCTTTCGGTACTTATCATGGTATTTGTTCCGGCCCTATCCACTGCGAAGTAAGATAAAGCGATAAAGCCATTATCTTCATTAGTGATTGCAGAATTAGAGACATGGTGACTGTATTCACTTACATTGAACATATTGCGAAATAGTAGCCAAAACAACAATAAAAGGATTAGACCTTGGATAATGCTTCTAAAGGCCTTTATTTTGTTTTTATTTGCTACCGGGTACTTCATCTGTTTTCACCACTTTCCCATCTCAAGAGTTTAACTTAAACCCACCCGTATGCCTTGTCCTTTGAGCTGCAACATCACTTGGGGTCATTCGGGTACCCCATGTGGACTTCCAAAAAGTTGCCCAAGCAAAGGGCATCTGCCACAATAACACTGCTTCATAATATAAGCAGAACAACAGGCCAAAGGCCCAAGTAGTGCTCTTTCTCAGGTAGAGCTGTACCATGCTCATAAGCATGGCCATAAGCAGCAAACCCACTAGGAATGTAGTTGGGAATATACCATGGGCAAATGGGACATAGAATAAATTATAGGCCACCACAACAGGTGCAAAATTAGGTACTATTGCCCCCATATAAAATGTCAGTGCCGCAAAGGGTTCCTTCTTCCACATAAACAGGGATGCGACTATAGTTTCCCTGAACCAGGACCTTTTCCACCTCATCTGCTGTTTTAGAAACATTTTGTGGGTGTTGGGGACAATGGTATGACATACAGCGGAATCCTGATAATTTGTCCTGTAGTCCTTTAGTATTAAATTAGTTAGGGATCTATCATCACCGAAAGTTGCCTTATGCCCCAAAAAACTTTGCTCAACCCAGGGCTTCATATATTTCAACACTAGATCTTTTCTATAGCAGGAAAGTGGCCCGGCAAGGCAGGTAACGGCATCGAAAACACCTTCAGCGGCTTTCATTACCCTAAAGGCGATGTGGTAGCGCACAGATTGAATCTTAGTTAGAACGTTTGTATATGTATTGGCTACTTCAGTCCTTCCGGAGACTCCCCCCATTTTCGGATCTTTAAAGGGTTGTACTAAATATCGTAGGGCAAATGGATCTAAGAAACTGTCTGAGTCTACGAATGCAACCAAATCATGCCTTGCTTTCATAACTCCCTTTGATAGGGCTTTTCGCTTTCCCTGGTTTTCTTCCATGAATATGCAGTTTAAGCGGCTCTTGACTTGAAAAGCATCTCCTTCTTGATGTAGTTTGTGTACTATTTCTTTGATTTTTTCTACTGACTTATCTGTGGAACAATCATCAACAACTATAACTTCCAATTTATCAATGGGATAATCCTGATTCATACAACTAGTTATTGTTTTTTGTATCCATCGCTCTTCGTTGAAACACGGGATTATAATTGATACACCTGGGGTATACTTTATATCTACAGGGACTTGACGATAAAAGACTGCAAACAGATATCTACTCAAAAGGAAAGCGGCGGCCACTACACTGTAAAGATATATCCATTTGTTGAATCTGAAATATATGACACTCTCCGCCCTAAGCAAAACAATGAAAGCTGTAATAAAAAATAGCAGTAAACCTGAAATTATTAGCATATACCGATCTTTTTTCCTTCTACTATAGGAAGATAAGTCCTCTTGGAATTGAAGCCCGCATAAAAATATGTGTTCAGATACTTTTTGGGTCCTGACCATATCAGCATGTATCCGGACTTTCATCTCAAGGCCCTCGGGCATTGTCCCAGGAGCTATTTTAAAATGCAATTGTATAGAATCGGCGGTTTTAAGAGCCCCTATGTTTTCCGGTTTATCTAATCGAAGCAATATTCCTGTGTGTGATATGTCAATTGCCTTGCAGTGAAATACATTTGTTTTTTTCTTGATTATACATATTACCCTTACATCGTAATCTATTTCATATCTAATACCTGCCTTATAATCCTCGAGAAATCCATCAATACTTCTATATAAGTCCATGGAGGCATGCTCGCCCCGTCTGTCAATATTTGTTCTTTTGCCTGAATTATCAGGGACTTAGTTTCAAGGATGATGTCTTCAAATACTTCTGCTTTATTTTTCAAGTGTTGTTTGTTAAGGCCTTCGGTCTTCAAATAAATCCCCGCCTTCCGTTAAATAGTCACTTAACCTGCCAAAACTATATCCCTTATCCTTCAGTATTGGGATTAATAAATCCAAGGCTTTTGCCGTTACATTCGGATGTGATAGAGGGTTTTGTTTGAAATCCGACATATGCATAATCAAGATACTGCCATTTTGTAATTCCACCTTTCGGCCACCTTCTGTCACTTTCCCATATAATATTTTATCTCTCAGGATGTACGGGTCCGTATCTTCATAATCATGTGTGCTAAAATCCCCGCTAACAATATAGGTAAATCCCATGTCCAGTATCTCCTCCATGCCCACTTTACTCATAGCTAGCGTGGGAGGCCTAAAGATAGTGGTCAGCGCCGGTTTATCATCAATTGATATATCCCCTATAACTGCTTTGAGTTTATTGTAGGATAAAACCAGGTCTTTCCTTCGCTCTAGTATTTCTTCTTCATTTAAAGAGCGATAAATATTTTTGGTATCTGTGGCTATTTGCCCTTCCTCTTTAATGGCAAAGGGCAAATGGCCATCAGAATGGCTTCCAACATCATGTCCCGCTTCCGCTATGGCCCTTAATATGTTTGGGTTGTTCTGCATATAGTTAGTGCGTATGAAGAAATTGCCTTTTACCCGGTGTTTATCTAAAACATACAGCAAATGATTGATTGCTTTATCTGATGCCCAATCATCAAAAGTTAAAAATAAAATTCCTTTATCCGTAAACACTCCAGTTTTATCTATTACCCCTAATTCTTCATCTGTAAACCCTGGGAGTGTATCGGGACTGCTAGTATCTGGATTTCCTATATATCTATTTTTTATTAAGTCAAACTTTTGTGCAGTTGTGAGGTTTGATAAATGGCCATGAAAGATTACATTTTTTACTGATGGCAGTAATTCCTCATCTTTTAAGGGATAATTATACACCCTCTCTCCTCCCATGATTTCCCCTATGGTCTTAATGGAATAAGCGGAACCATTATCTACAATCTCATCATTATAAGCAATTGGATTGACTTTCTCTGTGTATATTCTTAACACAGCATCAGGGATGATTTTTGGGTCATTATAATAATCCAAACGAAAGTAAATGATATAACCCCTTCGGACAGTAATATTGCCCTCTCCGAAGATATTCTCCATAACTGCGTCCAAAGTGCCCTCTATGCCGACTTTAGACGTGGCAACAGTGATATCCTGCCATATAACAGAACAATTTGCACTGGATACGGCCTCCAAGATTTCATCACTTAAATTCATGTCATACGGAAACCTCACAAAAGTAGGGTGTTGGTTGGTCAATTTTTTTACGCCTGTTTGAATTGATAATATAGTGGCTAGTGTAGAATAGTAGTCCCCACTTTGTGCTTCGATTAAGGCAATCCCTATTTCGTGACCTTTCTTTGCCAGTTCTTTAATTACATCAGGATTATTTATTAGATCTTTTTCAGTTATATAAAAAGTGCCTTTAGCATTTATAAGATCTAGATTTGTTAAAACCTCATCTAGGATATGAATGTTATTAATTCCATAGAAGGCATATGCAAGGGCTTTTTCCGTTGTGTAGATTGTGCCATGTTCTACCGCTTTTTTCCCGTCATTTTCAATACGCAGCTTTTCCAAAAAGGCCTTATCAAAATGTTTATAGTACGCCACATTGTCAACTGGTTCGACTGTTAGAATCTTGTCAGATGATATACTATCAGTGTTGGCGTAGTCAGAAATGGACCTTGGCATTATGTAGACTTTCAAATCTTCAACTGGCACAATTTTGTAATCAGTTTCATCTATAGCCTGCAGTAGCCAACATACCAAATTGATTAGTCTTTCCTCTGATGTTAATTTGTCTATTGGCATATGTTCGTACATTTTATCGGGTTGTTTTGCAACAATTGGCTTGCTAGATTTATCAAAATCCGGTTCAAAATCGTATTCGCCCTCATGCAACACCCCATCTAACTTGACTGTAAGTATTGTGCCCCTATCCAATTTCTTCATATAGTTCAATACCTGCTCATAATCTTTGAAACTTTGATAGCTCAAGTATTTTGTGGCTTGTACTATATTTTTATTTCCCGAGACATACGCCGCATTGAGTACTTCATCAGTATATATGGTATTAGAACACATCAGTATACTGGGCTGTTTTTTAATTATGTTCTTTAAAATAGTATTTGCCCGCACAAAATCATCAACTAACTCCTCTTTGGACCACTCGTGCATATGTCTAGATTGTGATAATGTGTTGCTACCCACATTATGACCTCTGGCATACAGATTCTGAACCAATTTAGGTCTTTCAGCGGCAGCTATCCCGGAAACGACAAAATCCACTTTGTGCTCATGCTTTGCAAGCAAATCTAAAATCTGTTCGATCGTTTTAGTATCTGACAATCCTTGAAAAACTAGGGCGATGACATTTTTCTCAGTATCTATTTTTTCTATAATTTCAGCTTTTGAGTCCTCCCTTGGCAGTCTGCTCAAAGCGGCTTTTATATTTTCATCAGCACTATGCTCACTGCTGTAGGTTGTTGAAATCACACCTCTGTCAATATCGACATGAAATATTATAAAACCAATGAGGCATATTAGAAGGCCTAGGAGGACCAACATTATTTGTTTATTTTTTTTCATATACATCGCCCCGATAGCCCTAAAGTTTTCAGCAAACTCACAATATACTACAATATAATATTTTATCATATCCCCATTTGGTAGGCAATGAGACCTGGAAAGTTAAAAGGTGGTAAGATAATCATATTTACCTTATAAATAGAAAAGTTGTTATACAGTGATTTACAATATGATATAATTATTTTATGATATTAAAAAATTTAACGGGAGGCAATGAAATGCAGGTATTTGTAGAAAAAGATTACTCCGCTATTAGTAAGAGAGCTGCCCAAATCTTTGCTGATCAAATACGGCAAAAACCCGACTCTGTAATTGGCCTTGCCACTGGAAGTACTCCTATAGGTACTTACAGAGAACTTGCTAGGATGTGTAAAGAAGAAGGTCTGGATTTTAGTAAAGTAGTTACATTTAATTTAGATGAATACTGTGGTTTGGCCCCGGATGATCCCCAAAGTTATCATCACTTTATGTTCCAAAATCTCTTCAACCATATAAATATACAAATCGAAAATGTACATATACCAAAAGGACAGACATCTGATGCCAAAGCCTATTGCAGGGAATATGATGACAAAATAAAAAAATGTGGAGGAATAGATTTACAGTTACTGGGTATAGGTGTCAATGGGCATATTGGTTTTAATGAACCTTCGGATGAATTGCCAGTAGGCACACATATAACAGGCCTTGCAGAGGATACTATAAAGGCAAACGCTAGGTTTTTTGATTCTATAGAACAGGTGCCGACTAAGTCAATAACAATGGGGATCGGTACAATCATGCAGGCAAAAAAAATACTATTGCTAGCAAGCGGCAAAAGTAAGGCAAAGATCATGGCAAAACTCTTAAATGATGATTCTGTCTCAACAAAAAACCCCTCATCATTACTTATGCTTCACAGGGATGCCACCATCATAATGGATGAAGAAGCGGCAGCAAAAACATGTATGCGCACTGATTAAACGATGTTTGGCCCCTAGTTTAATGTTAATGGGGTAATCCTAAAGTTTTCCCCCCTTTACCCGATAATAATAGTACAAAGCTATCTGCATAGGAGGTGTAAATCATGATAAGAAATGTGGGGGAAAACTCAATAATTGCACCACAATTTGAACATAGGGAAAAATATTGTGCAAAAAACCAAAGTGCCATGGCAAGGCAAAATGATAAGGCTGCGGTCTTGGAGTTGGGTGGAGTAACTGGAACACCACCCAAAAGCAATGCAATCTATGGCAGACCCAAAACCGGGAGTGTAAATCACAATGAAGTCAACAGACTGATCGGAGAAACTGAAAGATCCATTGACAGTTTACGTGAGCTAGTTGAGAGACTAATCATCAGACAAGAAAAGAAGTGGGGGGACCTGCTTTCCGGCAAAGACGTACTGACCATTGATGATGAAACAAGGGCCATAGCAAATGAAGCCATTGCCAAAGACGGCAAATGGGGTGTTGAGGCGGTCAGTGATAGGTTAGTTGCTTTTGCAATAGCCATATCGGGCAATGATAAAACTAAAGTAAACGAACTAAAAAACGCAATTGAAAAGGGCTTTAAAGAGGCTGAAAAAATCTTAGGCGGGCAGTTGCCGGATATTAGCTATAGGACTTATGATGCCACCATGAAAAAACTTGACAACTGGGCCACTAGTGAAGATTAAAAAAATAAGGCACATAAAAAGACACAAAACCATTTTAAATGTGTCACTAAGGCATATTTGTAATGACTTTGTGTCTTTTTCCGTTGTATTTAAGTACATTAAATAAATCTGATATATTTTGGCAGACCGTTTACGTAAGGGACTTCCACCTGACCTTGAATGAGCGGCAACATATAATCCATTGCTTCTTTAGTAACCCAGCGGTTGGTATTGTCAATCCATTCTTTGGGGAATGGTTTTGTATAATTTGCTACTTTAGATAATTGAACAGCACCGGGTTCAAAACCCTTTTCGGTTTTCTCTATGGAAATCATTATGTCGTCTATACCATTCATTATCTTGTCTACACCGGTTTTCCCTACCATAACGGCCACATTATTGTCAACAAGGGAAGCCGAATGTGCGGCACATCTTTGAATGATGGATAATTCTACAGCCCTGATTTTTGTTTTGATATGCCTGCTTACTATATGCTCCAGATAGCGACCTGCACCACCCATTTGTATATTGCCGAAAGCGTCTGCCTCTGCCTCCCGTATATACTCGTGTACATATTTCCCGTCCTTACCTTTAAGGCCCTCCGAAGCCACAATAAATGCATTGCCGTTATCCTTCAAGGATCGCTCAACATCACCTAAAAATGCATCTTCTTCAAACACCACTTCTGGCAAATATATCAAATGTGGTGAGTCTACAACATCATCTTTTGCTAAGGCACTGGCTGCAGCTAAAAAGCCACTATCCCTACCCATGACTTCAACAATTGTGATGGCGTTTTTGCCGTAGACTTCCGCATCTAGAGCCATTTCCCGGGTGTTTGTGGCAATGAATTTGGCTGCACTACCGTAACCGGGACAGAAGTGCGTATTAGTAAGGTCATTATCAATGGTTTTTGGAACACCAACAACACTAATATCCCTACCAGTTTTCTTCATGTGTTCAGATAACCTATGGGCAGTGTCCATAGAGTCGTTTCCTCCGATATAAAGAAAATAGCCTATTTGATGTTCGTCGAAGATCTCTGAGATCTTCTCGAAATCCTCATCTTTTAATTTGTAACGGCAAGTTCCAAAAGCCGCCGACGGAGAAAACCTTAAAAGATTCAAATCACTTTCGCTAATATTAGTCACATCTAGCAAATCATCTTTCAGTATTCCTACAACACCGTATTTTGCTGCGAATATTTTAATCCCATGCTTTTTTGCTTCACTTATAATGCCATAGCAACTTCCATTAATAACAGAAGTAGGCCCACCGGATTGGGCAAAAACAAGGTTCTTTTTCAAAAACTTCACTCCTTCTTAAAGTTTTCACTTATTTGTCTTACTTCCCCAATATTTACTTTTAAAGGCAGGATATTAGCTGCCCTTATTATAGCATGAGACCCATTCACAGGCAAGGACTGGGGCCCTGATTCCTATGTAGATGGCATTGGCCTGATTTTATCAAAAGTTCGGTACTTGACTAACTGTGATATTTAGTATATTATGTTTTTAAAACACGGGTGCTCGGCGAAAGTCGGGCTGAGAAGAGGGGGAACTCTCTAACCGTTAACCTGATCTGGATAATGCCAGCGTAGGGATTATAGTGTGATTTTCAATATAAATGATACTCAATCCTTTCTGGATATCCAGAAAGGATTTTTTGCTTTGCATTGGTACCAACCTTTGACTTTGTAGATTAATTTATAATGGAGGGTTATTTATGAATAAAAGTATTAATTTAAAAGAAATTGTGGTTTTGGCCATGATTAGTGCCCTACTGGGCGTGGTTTTTGCCGGCGTTGATGCCATATATGAACCTTTCAAGGTGCTAATGGGTTCCTTTGGAGGGGCTATAATCTACGGTTTATATTTAATTTCAGCCCTTTTATCCATGTACATAGTTAGGAAACCTGCTGCAGGACTGGTTGGTTCACTGTTTACGGGATTAATAAACTTACTTATGGGAAGTCCTTACGGGATACATATAATTGTTGCATCATTTTTACAAGGCATGGGTATGGAAGCCGTTGCATACTTTGGGAAGTACAGAAATTTCAACCTTTTGCAAATGTCCATTGGGGCAGTACTGGCAATGCTGTTTGTGACCACAAGGGACTATTTCGTCTTTGGTTTTGCCCTATACGGGAACTTAATGCCGGCAATATTACTAGTAAGAATAATCAGTTCTATAATATTTGGAGCGGCTTTGACTATTGCTATTGGAAATGCCTTAGCTGCCACAGGAGTGTTGAGCGGGTTTAGAATATCATCAAGGGAAAATGAGTGTTAATGCTCGAAATTAAAAACTTGGGCCTTGCATTTAGTAAGCAAGGTCAAGTTTTTAGCAATGTGAGTTTTAATGTAAAAAAACGGTCTATTACATTATTGAACGGTGACAGTGGCGTAGGAAAGACTTCTTTGTTAATGTGCATTGCAAGGGTTATTCCAAATATAATAGAGGGAAATATAACTGGAGAAATTATTTATAAGGGTACCAACATAGAAAACCAGGGGATAAGTGCGATTTCGGGGGATATGGGTTATGTGTTTCAGGACCCTGACAGCCAGTTGTGTACTTTTACAGTGGAAGATGAGATAGCCTTTGGGCTTGAGAACATGAATATTGGCCTAAATGATATGAAGAGGATCATCGAAGAAACGTTAAAATTAATGGATATAAATGATTTGAAAAAAAGGAATTTAAACCAATTATCCGGCGGAGAAAAACAGAAGGTTGCACTATCATCAATTTTAGCACTTAACCCAGAATTGATTTTAATGGATGAGCCCACCGCAAATCTTGATATTCAATCGACTAAAGAAGTTATTGAGTTAATAAGAAGATTGAGAGACGAAATGGGAAAGACCATCTTAATTGTTGAACACAAAACAGATGAAATAAAAGATATAGTTGATGAAATTATTACATTGAATAGGGACGGTGCCGCAATAGAAAATAAAGGCGATTTTTTTGAAACTTGCTCTAAAAAATCGCAACTTCCGCTTCGAAAAAGAAAAGATTTTAGTGGGCCTCCTATAGTCAAAGTAAGGGATTTATCCTTTTCATATGATATAAGCAAAGAAACTTTAAAAAATATAAACTTCTGCCTTTATGAAGGGGAAATTGCCGCATTAATAGGTCCTAATGGTGCAGGAAAATCAACTTTGGCCAAATTGCTAATGGGGCTTTTAAAACCTTCAAAAGGTAAAATCCATATAAATAATAAAGAAATAACAAAAATGTCACCTAGGGATATTGGGAAAATCATGGGGTTAATATTCCAGAACCCGGAACATCAATTTGTGAAAATGACCGTAAAAAATGAATTGGCATTAAGTTTGGAGCTAAAAGGTGATCCCCCTAAAAAGGTTTCTTCTAAAGTGGATTATTATTTAAACTTATTTGGACTTTACACTCAAAAGGATATGAATCCCTTTTCCCTTAGCCAAGGGCAAAAAAGAAGACTTAGTACAGCCAGTATGATGATAAGCGGGCAGCGCATTCTGATTTTAGATGAACCTACATATGGCCAGGACCCAAGAAATTTACAAAAACTCCTCCACTTACTATATGAAATAAATAAAGAAGGTGTGTCAATTTTAATGATTACCCATGATATGAATCTAGTCTATAATAGCTGTGACAGATACATATATTTGGACGATGGGGAAATTATTCATTGTGGAGAAGTGGACCATGCTTTCAAAAAAATGGGGTTTTGCCCATGAATAAAAAACGAGGGTTTATTGACGAAATGAATCCGCTTTTTAAAATTATAATCCTTGTGGTTATTACAATAATTGGTTCTATGGATTTTTTCCCTTTTGTGTCAGGTGTTTTAATAATTAAAGGTATTGTAATTGCCGGATTGTTCAGTAGTTTGAGTTTTAAAGAAATGTTGTATTCTATAAGATACTTTATGATTATCTCAATCGGTTTTATGAATATAATTCTTTTAACCAGGTTTCTTAGCAATCAAGATTTGGAATTGTTGAGAATACTGGGTCTTGGCTTTCGGATAATATTGGTAAGTACCTATACCACCGTATTTGTAAAAACCACAGATCCTACTGAACTCATTATTGCCCTTATTAAATATTTTAAAGTCCCGCCTAAATACGGTTTTTCTTTTTTAAGTGCATATAGGTTTTTACCTACTTTTAAAGACGAAATGAAAATTATTAAATATGCACACCAAGTAAGGGGTATTCAAGAAAGTAAAAATCCCTTAATTAAAGTATGGAATTCCAAAAGATATATACTTCCCATGCTGGCCACAGCTATTAGAAAGGGGATAAGGATTTCCATAGCTATGGAAACAAGGGCCTTTGATAAATATACCAATAGGACATACTACAGAAATTTGACTCTTGACAAACGGGAGATATTGATTTCATCGATTTATATTTTAAGTATTGTCATTGTAGTTTTAGTATTTTATTTTAAGGGATTAACTAACTTTACATTGATGTTCAAGGATTAACTGAAGTATTTTTATATCTAAGAGCTGATGTGGAGGAGCTGATGTGGAATTTTTTAAAAACATTATTTACATTGGAATAAATCTGAGACCTTATTTGACTTATTAAGGAAGGTGATGTTAAAAATGAATGTATTTGCAGAAGAAGCCAATTCTTATGATGGGTGGTACAATACAAAGATGGGTAGTTTCGTTGATAAAGTGGAGACAGATTGCATTTTCGGTTTATTTAAAGTGCAAAAAGGGATGAGGATACTCGATGTAGGCTGCGGTACAGGTAATTTCAGTATAAAATTAGCTAAAATGGGCTGTGAAGTTGTGGCAATTGATATATCCAAAGAGATGCTTAAAATCGCAGAAAAAAAAGCAAAAGAAGAGAGTTTGGGCATAGAATTTTACCATATGGATGTACATAACATGGGATTTGAAGATAACTGTTTTGATGGTGTAGTTTCTGTAACAGCTTTTGAATTTTTATCCGACCCAAAAAATGCGATGGAGGAAATGTTTAGAGTATTAAGACCAAATGGCCAGTTGGTTATCGGTACTATAAATAGAGACAGTGAGTGGGGGAAAATGTATTCATCAAAAAAAGCCGGGGAAAATAGTGTGTTTAAATATGCGGATTTAAAGACTATGGAAGATCTGAAAGGCTTTAAAAGTGACTATTTAGTAGATACAGGAGAGTGTTTATTTATTCCCCCAAATGCGGACGAAAATGATATCTACTTGGATAAAGAACAGGAACTGTCAATAAAAGGCGAAAGAGGTGGTTTTATATGTGCTCTATGGGAAAAATAGCCTCATGTGAAATAGCTTTTACCCCAATTGCAAGCAAGGACTATAATGATGATGTAAAAAAAGTCTTAGATATAATCAAATCATTTGATTTGAAATACAATGTCGGGATCATGTCAACTTCAGTAGTGGGAGAAAAGGAGAAGATATTTGAATTAATATCGGAAATTTACAATCACATGGAGGATAAATGTAAATTTGCTATGGATGTAAAACTGTCAAATGTCTGTGGGTGTGAGCAGTCTGGATAAAAAAACAGGTAAGTGTATAAGTGTATGCCTGGCACCTTATTCCTATGTATGCATATTTTAAAATATGACACTTTATTGTAAATATTTATTTAAATCCTCTACTTTATCAATGTCGAAAATGTCTTC
>CAYMGK010000014.1:0-18609 GCA_964389965.1 uncultured Clostridia bacterium
AAGACTGTCGATACATACTTTTCAAGATCAACGGCGGCTGGATGGGGGTGCCGGAGAAATGATTAAGATCACCATCCCCGGCCGGCCGGTGCCGAAAGGGCGCCCTCGCTTGGGAGTCCGCGGGCGCAAGGCGTATGTTTACACCCCGGAGCGGACCGTGGAGTACGAGCAGACCGTCGGGTTGTGCGCCCGGGCCGCGGTCCAGGGGTGCGAGGCCCTGGAGTGTCCGGTGGCGGTGAAAATCGATCTTCACCTTCACGGAAAAAGGCGCATCGACGTGGACAATTGCGCGAAGTCGATCCTGGATGGGATGAACGGCGTGGTTTACCTTGACGACAACCAGGTGGTGGATCTTCGGGTGCGGAAGCTGCGCGTGAAGAATCGGAAGATGCAGCGGGTGGAGATCGAAGTGCGAGAGGCGGGGGCAAATGCAGGGACGGCATAACCAGCAAGCCAAAGCGGACGCCGGCAAGCCCAGGCTCTCCCTGGTGCCTTCAGAAATCATTCGCTGCATTGCCCGGGTGCGCGAATACGGTAACCGTAAATATGGCAGCTCGGAGGGCTGGCGCATGGTAGAGATCGAGCGCTACCGGGACGCGGCCTACCGGCACCTACTTGCCTATATAGACGATCCGGCAGGGGTGGACGAAGAGAGCGGGCTCCCGCACTTGTGGCACCTGGCGTGCAATGTGGCTTTCCTGTGTGAGCTTGAAAAACCCGAAAGGCGGGAAGAGCCCGTGGGCAATCAGAAGTGGTGGTACACCTTGCCGGCGCTCCTGGCCCGGGAAGAAGCCGTCCAGGTATTTCGTATGCGGTACGGCCGGGAGCCAGAACAGGTAGATGCGCCCCGCGACGGCGAAGATGGCTTCTGGGTCCTGGGCCCGCTCAGCGCCATGGAGGCGGGACATAGATGAGCCAGCTCTACGCCTTCATCATGGGGTTATTCATGGGCGTGATCATAGCGCTGCTTACCGCAGCCGTGACGGTGAGTATTATCGAGGCCAAACATAGGGAGGGTGACCGTGGCTAAAAAGCAGAAATACTTTCAGATCGTCGAAGCAATGCTATACGACTACAAATATCTCGACCAGGCCATTGCCAACCTGGAAGCCGAGCTGGAGGCGATCATGCCGCAGACCTCGACATCTGTCGTAAAGCTCGGTCAGGGTAGTACCAAGACACCCTTCGACACCAGTCAGACCGAGCGCTGGGGGATTAAGCGGGCTGATTCCCGGTTGCGGGCCCGGCTCCTGGAGAAGCGCCGGCACAAAAAAGCGATCAAGGCCGCCAGGGAGCAACTGACCGATGAAGAGAATACCTTTGTGTGGCTGCGGTACGACCATGAAAAACAGCATAAAGAGATCTGGGAAACGCTGCACATGGAAGAACGTAATTATTTCCGCTTTCGGAGACGAGTTATTAATAAAATCGCTAAGATACTGGGTTTATTGTGATTTTGCAGCCTGTCAGTTTTTTGTCAGTAAAATGTCAGTTACAGGCCGGAAAATCTATGAAACAATATATACAGGACCGTTGCCAGGCGGTTCGACCTCCTTTCTGGGGGCGTCCCTTGCGGCGGGGGACGCCCCAATTACATGGGGCTGAGACAGCATCGACCGGTTGCAAAGCCAAGGCGCACCCAACCGGAACCCGGGGGCAGCACCCGGCAGCTCCACCAGCCTGCGATGGCGAAAGCTTGAGGAGGCTCCTTGGCCGGTCTTTCGGGGCCGGCCATGCTTATGCTTATGGCGGGTGAATGGTATTTTAGCGGAATAGTGGAGGCGAGGCTGATGTAGTATGAACTGGTCAGAGATACGGGCCGAATGGGAAGCTTCGGATATTACGCTTAAAGCCCTGGCTGATAAGCATGGTGTAAAAGCTACCACCATGCGCAGCAGAAAGAACAGGGAGGCATGGCAACGCAACGCAACACCGAGCGTTGCAACAAAAAAGAAGAAGCCTGCTGACGGTGGGGCCAGAAAGGAATCCGGGCTCAACGACAAGCAAAGGCTTTTTTGCATTTACTACCTGAAGTATTTCAATGCAACAAAGGCTTATCAGAAAGCTTATGGGGTGGATTATCTTTCTGCTATGAGCGCAGGTAGCAGGCTGATGAGGAATGTTAAGGTTTCTGATGAAATCGATAGGTTGAAGGAAGAGCAAGCCAGGGGTCTAAAATTAGATGCTGAAGCAGTGCTTCAGAAATACATCGATATAGCCTTCGCCGATATAACTGATTTTGTTGGGTTCGGTCAGAGGGAAATCAAGAGCCTTAATAAGCACACGGGTGAAATAGAAACCATCACGACAAACAAAGTTTTACTCAAGGAATCTTCTGAGGTAGATGGCACCATTGTTACCGGGGTAAAAAAGGGCAAAGACGGCGTATCCATAAAGTTGGCCGATAAGATGAAAGCCCTTGAGTTCCTTACGAAATATACAGACTTACTATCCAATAGCGATAGGGAGAAGCTGCAAAACGAAAAGCTCAGGGCTGATACAGAGCTCACCAGGGAGAGGGTGAAGCTAATCAAGGGTGAGGAGAAAGACCTATCGCTTCTCAAAGAATTGCTGAGGGTGAGCGGGTTTGACCAGTAAAAATATAACTTTATCAGAGAAGCAAATAAAAGCGGTCAACCATCCCTTTGATCATACCCTGGAGGTGCTGGAGGGAACGCCTCGATCGGGGAAAACAACAGCGGTGCACTTTAGGCTGGCCAAGCATTACTTGAGCACAGAGGACGCTAACCACTTGGTGGCTGCTTACAACCAGGAGCAGGCATTTCGGTTATTCATCGACGGCGATGGCACCGGACTGATGCACATATTCCCCCTGGGACACCTATCTGAGCTGAGACACGATCGATATGGGGATCACTTGCTGATCCACACCACCCGGGGAACCAAAAGGGTTTATTACAAGGGCGGCGCAAAGGCCAACAGCGTAGGGCCGATAACCGGAATGTCACTGGGCAGCGTGGCCTTCAGTGAGATCAATCTCTTGCATTTGGGCTTTATCCAGGAGTGTTTCCGGCGAACTTTTGCCGCGCAGGATCGGCTGCACATCGCGGATCTGAACCCGCCGGCGCCGAATCACCCGGTGATCAGCGAAGTGTTCGATGTCCAGAATACCAGATGGACGCACTGGACGCTGCATGATAACCCGATTATTAGTGATGAGCGGAAGCAGGAAATATACGAAACCCTAAAAAAGAACAAGTACCTTTTAGATCGCGACTGGTATGGCAAAAGGGTTATGCCGGAAGGCGTCATTTACTCCATGTTCGATATGGAGAAGAACATCATTCCAGCACTTCTGGGGAAGCCACATGAAATGTATTTCGTAGCAGACGGCGGTCAATCTGATGCCACATCATGCAGTTGCAATATCATTACGCACTACAAAAAGAAATACCGGCTTAACCGGGTAGCACACTATTATCACTCGGGCAAAGAAACCGGCCAGATCAAGGCCATGAGCACCTACGCGATCGAAATCAGGGAGTTTATCCGGTGGTGCGTGGATCATTTTGAAATGCGCTTTACCGATATTTATGTTGACCCAGCCTGTAAATCACTTCGGGAGGAGTTACACAAAATTGGTATCAGCACCAGGCGAGCCGATAACAACGCTCGCGACGCCAGGCACCAGGGCGGGGGTATTGAGGTGGGGATTGAACGCCTCCAGAACGCCATGGCAGATGGGCGTTTTTTTCTTGTGGAGACCGACAAATACGACCACTACGATTTTATAAAAGAAATAGGCATGTATGTGCGCGATGATAATGGTAGGCCGGTTGACGATTGGAACGATGCCATGGATGAGGCAAGGTATTCATGTAACCATTTTTACCGCAATTACGTGTTGTTGCAGGGGGTGAGCCGGTGAACGTCATTGAGCGCATCAAAAACATATTTAAGAAAGGGGGCTACGCGTTGAGGGCTGACAGCACGCTGAAGGGGATCAACGACCATCCCAAGGTTAATATCGAACCGGCAGAGTTGAATCGAATTGAGCAGGGAATCAACCAGTACAAGAATATATATCCCAAAATCGAGTATATAAATTCTACCGGTGCAAAGCGCGAAAGGGACTATAAAGCACTAAACATAGTCAAATTAAGCGCGGAGCTGTTGGCTGGGCTCGTGTTCAATGAGCAATGCGAAGTATGCATATCCGATGCTGATGGGGATGACGAAAAAAATACCCTCCAAAATGCTCATGACTTTATCAGGCGCGTATTCGAGCATAACGATTTCAAGAAAAACCTGCTTGCATACTTAGAGCCCATGTTTGCCATCGGCGGCATAGCCGTTCGGCCGTACGTGGATAATGGTAAGATAGAGTTTGCCTGGGCTCTGGCGGATGCTTTTTACCCGCTGCGCTCCAATAGCAATGGGATCACCGAAGGCGTTATAAAATCAACTACTATAAAGACAGAAAAAGGCGTCACAACTTACTATACCCTGCTTGAATTCCACGAATGGCAAGGTGATGATTACGTTATCACCAACGAGCTGTACCGATCCCGCAGTAGCAGCGAGATAGGCAAAAGGGTTCCTCTGGGTGAGCTGTATGATGATCTGAGCGAAACAGCTGTCCTCCAGGGGCTGTCCAGGCCGCTATTTAACTATCTTAAGCCGGCGGGGTTCAACAACATCAACCCGCACAGCCCCTTGGGCCTTGGGATAACCGACAATTCAAAGCCTACGCTCAGACAGATCAACGATGCTTACGACCAGTTTTGGTGGGAGGTCAAGATGGGGCAACGGACGGTTTTTGTATCGGATTATATGTTACAAACCCGCCCGGACGAGAGCGGGCTACCGCCGAAACAAGTATTCGATCCAGACGTCAACGTCTACAAGGCTATGCGGATGAACATGGAAGAGGAATTTGTTAAAGACGTTACCAGCGATATCCGCACCGATCAGTATACAGCGGCAATCAATCAGATGCTCCGGTTATTGGAAATGGAATTAAAACTTTCCGTGGGTACTTTTTCCTTCGATGGCAGATCGGTTAAAACGGCCACTGAAATTGTGAGCGAGAACAGCCTGACCTTCAGAACCAGAAACAGCCATGTCAGCAGCGTCGAGAAGTTTATCAAGGGCTTGGTGGTTTCTGTATTGGAACTGGCCAAGGCCTACGATCTGTATTCTGGTGAGATTCCGCCCTATGAACATATCGGGGTGGACTTTGACGACGGTGTTTTTCAGGATCGAGCGGCGCTCCTGAAATTTTATGGGCAGGCCAAGCTTTTTGGCTTCATTCCCACCATTGAGGCGATACAAAGGATTTTCAATGTTCCCCAGGATACTGCAGAGGAGTGGCTGGAGCAGATACAAGAAGAACAGGCGGCAGACCCGGTTAGCATCGGGGGGGAAGCATCGAGGCGCCTATTTGGCGCTGAGGAGTGACGTTAGATGGCGGTCACACCGGATGACATGATCGAGTGGGCGGATGGCATAGCCGAGATTTACAACAGCCTTGAGGGTGAAATAATCAGGATCATCATCCGCCGGTTGAATCGGGGCCATAAAGACATTCTTCACTGGCAGGCGCAAAAGCTTAAGGAGCTGCGTCTGTTTAACTCGGAAGTCACCAAGGAATTGGCCAAGGCAACAAAAGTGGCCGAGCCGGAAGTAAGGCGCATGTTTGAAAAAACCGGCCTGGGCGCCGTGCAGGATATTGACGGTGCCGTCCCCTACCCTGCCAAGCCTATGCCGACCAACTTAAGCACGGTGATGAGGGGTTACGCAAGCCAGGCGTGGAGCGAGATCAACAACTACGTCAACCAGAGCCTTATTACTACTCATTATGGCATAGGAACAGCTCAGCGGGCCTACACGGGCGTGCTTAACCGCACCGCAGCGATGTTTAATACCGGACTCTACACCCTTGAGCAGTCTCTGGAGCGTGCCATCACAGAGCTTGCCCAAAAAGGTATCGACTCAGGACTGGTGGACGGGGCAGGGCATACCTGGGGGCTGGAGGGTTACGTGAGAAACGTCCTGAAATCTACCCTGGGCAACACCTACGACGAAGTGAGAAAGGAACGAATGGCTGACTATGATATTCATACGGTGGTTGTTACCAGCCATGCCGGAGCCCGCCCAGCCTGCTCCATTATTCAGGGCAATGTAGTTGATCTGCGGGAGAACGTGCCCGATGACAGCGAATACAGATCCATCTATGATCCATACTGGCAAGCAGACTATGGGGCGCCGGGTGGCCATAGGGGCGTTAACTGCCGGCACCTACACATTCCTTTTATCCCCGGGGTGAACGTGAACAATCAGCCCGAGTTCAGCGATGAGCTCAATGAGCGGGTAGCTAAAGCCCGCAACACCCAGCGACGGATTGAACGGGAGATCGTCAAGTACAAGAAAAATCTGATGGTGGCCGAGGAGCTGGGAAGTGAAAACACTGACTATTGGCGCATGATGGTGAGGCGCCGGCAAAAAGCAATGAGGGATCACCTTGATCAGCACGGGGGTTACCTGAGCAGGAATTACAAAAGGGAGAAGGTATATACACCGCTGTCTGTTATGCTGAGCGGTTTTGCCTACGCTGGGTAGGAGGTGATCTGCATCTCGTTTGGCACTTACGTTAAAGTGCTAATTTTATGTCCGCGATGACATTAAACTATCGCAGCCATGCGTTAAATGGCTAATCCTACCGGTGACAATACACCGTTAAAAAATGTAAAGGAGACTAAGCATGACGAGAGATGAACTGAAAGAGTTGGGTTTGGCTGAGGAGCAGATCGAAAAGGTGATGGCGAGTCACGGCAAGGCCTTAAACAACTACAAGGAAAAAGCAGACAAGGCTGACGGCCTGGAGGGGCAGATCAGTGATTACAAAGACCAGCTCAAGGATCGTGACAGCCAGTTGGAAGAGCTGAAGAAAAAGGCCACCGGCAATGAAGATTTGCTGGCCCAGATTGAACAGCTCAAAGAGGACAACGCTGCGGCACAGAAAGAGCTGCAACAGAAGCTCGACAAGCAGGCATTTGACTTCAGCCTTGAAAAAGCGCTGATAGCTGAGAAGGCCAAAAATCCGAAAGCTGTCAAGGCCCTTCTCGACGTTGAAAAAATCAAGTTGGATGGAGAGACCATGCTAGGACTGGAAGATCAGCTCAAGGCCATCAAGGAGTCAGATGCATACCTGTTTGAAAGTGACGAAGAGGAAAAAGGTGATGGCCCCCGGATTGTGCCGCCAGGCAATCCGAAAGGCGGAACCCCCGCAGATGATGATCCGTTTGCGGCGAAGCTGGCGAAATACAAATAACGGAGAGGTTTTAAATGGGTACAAGTAATCAAAACTTAGCGGCTCGCAGTTATCAGAAACAGTTTAGGGAGTTGCTCCAGGCTGTATTTGCAAGCAGGGCATACTTCCGCGATTTCTTCGGTGGTGGGATTGAAGCGATGGACGGCGTTCAGCACAACGAGAATGCCTTCTACGTTAAGACCAGCGATATCCCTGTCGTGGTAGGTTCGGCATACAATAAGGATGCCGACGTGGCTTTCGGTGAGGGCACCGGCAGCAGCACCCGGTTCGGTGATCGCACCGAGATCATCTATACCGATACTCCGGTTCCCTACACTTGGGAATGGGTATTTCACGAAGGTATCGATCGGCATACCGTGAACCAGGACCTTCAGGTTGCGGTAGCAGATAGGCTTGATCTTCAGGCACAGGCCAAGATCGCGAAGTTTAACGCACAGCATTCGGCTTTTATCTCCAGCAAGGCAGGCAAGGTTGAGCAGATCGCTGACTACTCGGAGCAGTCTGTGCTGTTGCTCTTCAATGCCATGTCTGCGTATTTTACCAACATCGAGGCAATCGGCACCAAGGTGGCCAAGGTAGCTCCGAGACTTTACAATGCGATCGTTGATCACCCGCTTACCACTACTGCTAAGCGATCTTCGGCGAGCGTCGACCAGAACGAGATCCTTATGTTTAAGGGTTTTGTTATTGAGGAGCTTCCGGAAGCCATGTTTCAGGATGGCGAGGTTTGCTATGCGTATATTGCCGGTGTGGGGAAAGCCTTTACAGGCATCAACACCGCCAGGACAATCGAAAGCGAAGACTTCGATGGCGTAGCACTCCAAGGTGCCGGGAAGGCCGGGGAGTTTATCCTCGATGACAACAAGAAGGCTGTTGTAAAGGTTGCGATTGACGGAACACCGGAGGGATGATGGTAATGGCGGTTTATAGAGTCTTAAGGGAGTTTCGTGATAAAGACACCAAAAAGGTTTACAAAAAAGGGCAAAAGGTGGAAATGACGGTTAGGCGTGCTGGCGAGGCTATCAAAAACCTGAAAACTTGGGATGGCGAGTTTTTGGAGCGCATTGACAACAAAGAGCCGAAAGAGCCGAAGGTGGAAGAGGGACAAGAAGACGGGGAAGGTGAATAGCCTTCCCCTTTTTAGGAGAGAGACTATGGCTTATCTCGCATATAATGAGTTCCAGGAGCTGTCAAAAAGGGAATTAGCAGATATAATATTTGAGGAGCAGTTCAATAGGCTTCTGCCCAAGGCCGTAGCTGTTCTGGACAATGTTACCGATCATTTTTACCAGCGCAAGGATATTGAACAGGATAACCTTTGGCGGGTAAAACAGTTCAAAAGGGCCCTGGTTGCCCAAATCGAATACTTTTCCGAAGTGGGGGCCGATACTTTTGAGGGAATCAATAAAGCCCCCCAGTCCTTCACAGCAGGGCGTACGAGCGTGTCCAACGCAAGCCGGTATAACCCAGGCGGCAAAAATGAGGCCAAACCCCTTGTAGCCGAAGATGTGTTTGCCTATCTTGAGGGAACTGGGCTGCTTTATGCTGGGGTGAGCCTGCTATGATGCCGAAACCGCCGGTTGGATTTTGTGTTGACAGCTTCGAGTACCGGGAATTCACCGGGGAAAACAGCTGGTCCGAACCTATATATGCGAAAGCGATTACTGTTAAGCGCTGCCGGATAGACCGCGTAGCTGAATACACTACTGCCGGAACAGGCAGGCAGCTACTCTACAATGCCATTGTATTCTGCTACGCGGGAATAACGGAGCCGCTGCCGGCGTTCAAGCCCGAGTCAATCCTTATCTTTGGCGGACAAGAACACACCATTACCAAGGTTATCCCTGTCTACGAGGCATACAAACCCGTTATCTATTCCTACGAGCTGGAAGTGATCTGATGAGCGTGCGTGTTGATATAGACCTCAGTGGGGCAAGGGCCAAATTAAGCGAGTCCGCCCAGGAGCGCGGTAGGCGGGCGCTGGCCAACCAGGCACTTTCTGACATGAACCAGTTTGTACCGATGGATGAAGGCGTATTGCGGATGGCCGTGAGCATCGATATTGACGGTGGCGCGATAGTCTACCGTATGCCCTATGCTGCAAGGCAATTTTACGAGCAGGCAACCAACTATACAACCCCAGGCACTGGCCCGAGGTGGGATGAGAAGGCAAAGGGGCTATATGAGGATGCTTGGAAACGGGCCTATTTGAGGGGAGCGGGGTTCTGATGGATTTCATGGAACGGCTTTGCGAAAGAGTGAACCAGGTACCGGATTTACCCATCTCCTGCAAAATGGGCTACCTGGATACGAAGGAATCCTTTGTCGTGTTTCCCCTGCCCGGTTCCCGGGTTGTCGCGGGGTACATGGATGGCACCAG
Organism: uncultured Clostridia bacterium; assembly: GCA_964389965.1. GTDB lineage: Bacteria > Bacillota > Thermosediminibacteria > Thermosediminibacterales > Tepidanaerobacteraceae > DUNY01. The sequence continues at coordinate 9,675 of CAYMGK010000014.1, forward strand.
TGAGCAGCAGCTGAACTATGAATTTGCCATGAAATCAAAGTCACAAAACAAGATACACGCTACGCTGTGGCTGGTGCAAAATGAGCTGGAGCGCTTGGATACATTGTGGAGCCAGGACGGTAGTTTCGAGTTTCAGGAATTGATCGTAACGAACAAACCTTTCATCAACCAGCTGGATGATCAGGGCTGGTTCGTATTCCTGCTGGATGTGCAGGCAAAAATAACAGTTTTTAAGGAGAGTGCGGTAAATGGCTAGAAACAAGAATGCACTAAGGGGCCATTTCGTGCAGGCGTACACTCCCGGGCAAGAAGAACCGGGGGATGAATGGCTGGAGTTGGCGAAATGGATCACCACCATTGGTGATGATACCCAGGAAGAGTCGGAAGATATGGCGTATTATGACGGTGACGGGACCCCGGAGACTGAGATCACATCGGTTGCTGGCGCTTACACGCCTGAGGGGACATATGACCCCGAGGATCCCGCACAGGCTTTAATAGCGGGTTTGAAGTACAAAACCGGTGACGGCCGCAAGATATGGCATAAAGTTGTATCTGCGGACGGCAAAAAGGAATGGGTTGGCAGGGCAACGGTATCTGCCATTGTCGCCGGCGCCGGGGACGCATCTGCCTACGAGGAATTCAGCTGCAATATCCGCTTCGACCAGATACCCGAAGAAAATGATATTACGCCAGAGGGGTAAGGGGGGCTTGGGCCTCCCTTATCTTTTTTAGGGGGGATAGCATGAGTGTTAATATTGATATAAAGCAGACCGGTTTTCCGGTGAAGATCGGCACAGTCGAGCTGTGGTTTGACAGCTCACTGGAAAACCTACGGCGCTTTTTTGATGCAGAAGAGCTGGCACATGAGAAGTTAAAAGAGGCGCAGGAGAAAGCCAGGCACATTCACTTCCCGGAAGACATCAGCGCCGACAATATATACAGCATCGATGTTGAGACCGTTGATGCAGCCTTTGATGTTAACAGGGAATTCATTGCGGCCCAGTACGATATTATCTTCGGTAACGGGACATTCAAAAAGATATATAAGCAGTATCCGGACATCGTGGCCCTGGAGGCGGTGCTTGACCAGGTCGGAGCCGCAATAGCTAAAAGAATCGAAGAGCAGGAAAAGGAACGCTCCAAGCAGGTAGAAGCAAAAAAGGCTAAGTATCTGAGTAAAAAAGCCAAGAAGAGGTAGGTGATCAGGGTGCGGCTAAACGATCCCCTGGTCACTTCTTTTATTCACGAGGGCAAGGAGTACAAGATTGATCTTGCCTTTGACACCGTTCTCGATGTGTTTGATGTGCTCTCTGATGGTGAGCTACGGGAATATGAGAAGGCTGACATATGCCTGCGGCTGATGCTGGGGGACTGCGATGCCACCGTGGAGCTGTGGAACTACGTATACGAGCAGTTTATCAAGGTGGAGCGGAGGCAAGCCATCGAGTATGACCTGAAAGGTAATCCCATGCCGGTAAGTGAAGATGATGGCGATGAACAATTTATTGACCTAGAGCAGGACGCCGAGTATATTTTTGCATCGTTCCGGCAGGCTTACGGCATGAATCTATATGAGCAGCAGGGAAAGCTGCACTGGCATGAGTTCCAGGCCCTGCTTAATGGGTTGCCAAGCAACACCATCATGCAGCGGATCATCCAGATCCGGATGTGGAAGCCCAGCAAAGGCGAGTCCAGCGAGTACAGAGAGACCATGCGGAAGCTGCAAAGGGCTTACGCGCTGGATGATGTGGAGTGAAACGCCCCCTTGTGGTAAGATGTGGGCAAATCGGAAAGGGGGCAATATTGTGAAAAGGGTAGATGGTAGGGAAGGCAGGCAAAAAAAGAAGTCTCAAAATAAGAACTTCGCGATAATAAGCGCATTCCCCGCAATCATAACTAATTTGATATTCCGGGACCCATTACTTTATAGTTATGAGGAGTTGGTGAGATACTTTCGAAATGGGTTCCCACCCCAAGTTCTGGGTTACTTTTTTGAGAACTTCATTGTGTGGTTAGCCATTACGCTTGCGGGCTTTTTCATTCCGTTTCTACTCCTAAAGGGTCTTTCCCTGGCGATGGAAGAAGGTGCAAGGGAGCTAGAAAAAAAGACAAAGATTTCGAAGGCTATTGCGGGAGATTTTTCTGCGACAAAGAAAGTGGACAACAAGATTGGCTTTGATCATGAGCGTAAGAAATGGGCAACATACGACAACCTTGGACTAGTTAGTGCTGTTTACAGTTATGACAATATAATTAACTTTGAGTTGATGGAGGACAACAAGTCTATTGCTGGCGGTGGCATAGGCAGGGCTATAGTTGGGGGGGCGCTATTTGGCGGAGTTGGGGCGATTGTTGGCGGTGTAACTGGCAGGAGAATTACAGATACCTGCAATAGCCTTAAATTAAAGATAACTCTTAATGATATGGCCATCCCTGCTGTATACGTCGATTTTATCAACTCGGCAACAAAAAAAGATAGCCCTACATATAAAGCAGCGTTTGCCGCAGCCCAGGAGTGCTTATCAACGTTTCAACTGATTTGCAGCAAGCGAGAGGGCAAGGGTGGGGAAATTGCCGAACCTTCCCCGGCTAGCGAGGTAAGACAATATAAAGCGCTACTGGATGAGGGCATTATTACACAAGAAGAGTTTAATAGAAAGAAAAAAGAATTACTGGGCCTATAGTCTCAAGCAGAACATGTTCAGCTGTTTTGACATCTCGTAATGAGGTGTCTTTTTTATGCCCAAAAGGTGGTGAGAGCATGGCAGACGGGAGCATTAGGATAACGGTTGATGTTGACGGCCGGGAGATCGGTGTAACCTCCAAGGATCTGGACAGCATGGAAGCTGCCGGGCGCAGGGCTGGCGATGGGGCTCGGCAAACAGAGGACGGCCTTAAAGGCGTGGGAAGGGAGGCACCGAAAGCGTCGGGGAACATCAAGACCCTTGCCGCCTCGCTGGGCCTGGTAGCTATCGGTGCAGCCGCCTTTCGTGTGCTGAAAGCATCACTTGATGACGCTATCTCTCGCTTTGATACGCTTAACAAATTTCCTAAGGTCCTTCAATCTCTGGGTGTCTCTGCCGAGGACTCTGAACGCTCTGTAAGTAATCTGGCTGACGGGATAGACGGGCTGCCTACAAAGCTGGATGAGATAGCCTCCACCGCTCAGCGCATGTATACCTCCTTTGGGAGCATGGATAAGGCTACAGATTCGGCCCTGGCCTTAAACAATGCGCTGCTGGCCCAGGGCTCTAATACGGCAGATGCTAAGCGTGGAACAGAGCAGTACCTTAAAGCCTTGCAAACTGGGCAAATGAGCATGGACACCTGGAACACCCTTCAGGAAACCATGGACGTGGGCCTGATCAAGGTCGCCGAATCGTTCGGTTATACCGGAAGATCGGCCAAGGATGATCTGTATAAAGCCCTTAAAGACGGCATGATCACCCTGGACGAATTCAACGATAAATTGATCGAGCTGGGCACCGGCACAGGGGAGTTGGCGGAACTGGCCAGGGTCAACAGCCTGGGACTGGCCACGTCGATTGAGAACTTAAAAACGGCGGCATCCCGGGGGATTGCTGACATCCTGGCATCGCTCAACCAGTTGCTGAAAGATACTACAGGTAAGGAGCTGGCGGAGCACATAGACAGCCTGAAGGTTGTGGTTAACGCTTCGTTCAAGGCCATCGGGCGCGCCATAGAAAGGACAGCCCCCATCGTGAGGGGGTTTGTGGGCGCCGTTAAGCTGACGATACCTGTGGTCAATGCGCTTACTCCGGCGATTGTTGGGCTGATGACCGCCTACGCTGCCTACACCGTTATCACCAAGGCCAAGGCAGCGATAGAGGCATCAAACAGGGTGCTGACTGTAGCCCAGACGGCACAGAAAGTTCTAACGCTGGCCACTAGTGCCCAGATGGCTGCGCAGGTAGGGTCCACAACGGCCACCACGGCCGATATCGTGGCAAAAGCAGCGCAAACCGGAGCAGTAAAGCTCTCCACATTGGCCGTCGGAGTGATGACTGGTGCCATTTCGGTGTCCACCGCCGTGCAGGTGGTCGCTACCGCGGCCTCCTACGCGCTGGGCGCCGCCATCCAGTTTATGATGGGCCCTATCGGATGGGTAGTGGCCGGCATCGGACTGCTGGTGGCGGGTGCGATCGCATTGGTGAAGTGGTTTAAAAGGTCTACGGCGGAATCAAAAAGGTTAAACGCTGAGACAGAGGAGCTGGGGGAGTCCGCAGACTCACTGACAGAGTCGGTTAAAAGCTCTGCCGATGCCCACAAAGACAGCCAAAGGGAAATCAAGAGCTCCGCGAAGGCCAGCCAGGACCTAGCCCGAAGGGTAGATGCTCTGGCTAAAAAGGAAAATAAATCGGCGGCTGAAAAGAGACTGCTGCAGTCATATATCGAGGAGCTCAATGAATCCGCCGCCGGCTTGAATCTCACCTATGATGCTGAAGCCGACGCACTTAGCATGTCTTCCAAGGAAATGAAGGCCCGGATCAATCTGATGAAAGAGATGGAGGCCGGCCAGGGGGCCCAAGAGCGGCTCACCGAAATAATAAAAGAACAGGCTGACATAGAGGCCCAGCTTGCGGAAACTAATGAACTCCGGGCCGAATGGAATCAGAAACTCGAAGAGGGCAGCGTCAAAAGTAGGGAGCATAAAAAGGCGATAGCCGAGCTGGATGAACAAGAGCAACTCCTAAACGAAACTACCGCCCAGCTGGCTGAGGAACAAAAAGCGACTGAGGAGCAAATGACCGCCTCAATGGAGGCTATCACCGAGGCCACCCAAAGTGGCATTGCTGATCAGATCATAGCTCTAGAGGATCTTTCTGAGTCGCAACAGGTCACCATCGAGAGCATGAAAGAAACATGGGAAGATTACAAAGAAGCCGCTACCGATATGTTTGATACGCTGAGTGATGAGGCTGAAATAACCATAGGCGAAATGACGTCGAACTTGGAAGAAAACCAGCGGGTAATTGCTGAATGGGCAGACAACATTGCCATCCTGGCCGAGCGCGGCATTGATGAGGGCCTGCTTGAGGAGCTGCGGGAAGCAGGCCCCGAGAGTGCTGGTCATGTAAATGCATTGGTGAATGCCTCCGATGAAGAGCTGGAAAAATTAAGCGATGCATTTGCCAAGGGCGGGGAGGTTGCCACAGAAGCGTTGGGCAAATCCCTAGGGGTAGACGAATCGGGGATAATGGACGCAGTAGGGCACCTGGTATCCGACACCGAAAAGGCGCTCTCACAGCAAATAAAAGAGGCTGGGTTTGAAAATCTTGGCGTGGATATCGCCAAGGGTCAGGCGGATGGGATGAAGAAGGGCACCCCGGAAGCTGAAAAGGCAGCGCGGAACATGGGAGATAAAACAATCAACGCAGCAAGCGACACCCTTGGGACCAGGAGTCCGTCGAGAGTGTTCAAGCGAATTGGTGAAGACATCACTGAGGGCTTGGCCCTGGGCGTCAGCCAGGGAACTAAAAAGATCACCCGGGCAGTCGCAGATCGCATGAAGAAGATTGCAGCTGACCTGAAAAAACCCTTCGACAAGCTAAGCAGCCAGTTTAACAGAATTGGCCAGGACGCCATGAAGGGCTTAAACGCGGGGCTAAAAGCCAGGCGGGCCCAGGTTATAAGCACCGCCAGAAGCATCGCCAATGATGTCGCAAGCACCATGCAAAACGCCCTTAAAATCAGCTCTCCCTCCCGGGTGATGCGTGATGATATCGGCAAAATGATCCCCGAAGGCATCGCACAAGGCATCCGGGACAATGCTAAATCTGTTTACCGTGAGGTGGAGCGAATGGCCGGCACCATGGCCATATCTACGCCGGAGGTTGCGCTGGGCACCTCCAGGATGGCTTACAGCAGCGGCATATCGGCCCCCAGAGCTGCAGCGCCGGCAGCAGCAGCCGTGACGAGCAAGGCAGGCTTTGAACCCGCCAGGGCAAAGCAGTCGGCCTACATCAGCCTGATCTTGGGTGGCACCGAATACCGGGCATTTGTGGAAGATATCACCAGAGCGCAGGACAGGACAAAGCTGACAATAGAGGCATTCAGGGGGTGAGCCAGTGAATTACAACGGCATCGATATGGCCGAATACATGAGGCTTGTTGATATCCGTGGCCGCGGTGTCACCGATCAGGAGCTGACAACGGTCCAGCCAATGGGCATTGAGGCGCCGCATGTTGTTGATCGCACAAAACCGCCCCGTTACCTGGAGGTAGATTTTGAAATACGCGCGGGAAATAGGAGCGACTTGCGTGAGGCGATCGATAATGTCAGCGCGATCATTGAAACCGCAGGCAAGGTGCCTCTTATCTTTTCTGACGAAAGCGATCGCACGTATTACGTTGAATATGCCGGAGTTCTTCCAAATACCGAACGTGCTCACCTGGGTGTCCACCGCGGCACATTCTACTTTTTGCGGGATCCCTACAAGTACGGCCAGGAGAAGCAGTTTGAGTTCACCTCAGATCATGTAGTTGTCGAAAATAAGGGCAGTGCGGAGGCCGGGCCGGTCTTCGAGATGCTCGTAAAAGAGCCGGTGACGTTTGCAATGGTGCAGAAAGGCGAAGAATATCAGATGATCGGCCAGCCGGCGGATGACGAAGTGGAAGTTGTAGATACAAGAACAAGTGTTCTATATGAAAACGGGAGCACGATAGACCAATGGCAACATACGCAGTCCCCGGACATGATCAACTTTGACTCGAATATCGACAGTTTAGACGGCACCATGGGGACCGATGATGCGGGAATAAGGGCTTCCAGCTACGGCACAGCAAAGCAAAAGCAGCGCGGCCCGGCAGTCTACAAGGACCTGATTACCCCGGTCCAGGACTTTGAGCTGGAAACTACCTTCGACATCATCTCCACCCGGGAGATCGAAAACTTTCGGATGATGCTTTATCTCAACGACGAGAACATGAATCCAATCGCTCAGCTGGGCTTAAAAGACAACACCAAAAACTATAAACGCAGGCGGCCGATCGTTCAGCTGGGGCAGCATAACCAGGGCGAAAGAATCCTGGGAGACAGCAGCAAGACTATTGACAACGCCCGAGATACCACCCTGTTCTATCTTCGCATGAGAAGGGAAGGGGAAAGGTTTAGTTTCTATATCGGTTATTGGCGCAGCCAAAAGCATGCCGAGGTTTGGGAGGAGGCCTACACTGATGTAGACGGCGACTACATGGGTAAGCTGCGGTATATCACTCTATTCATCGGAAGTTACCAGGACCGGGCGACCCCGAGCCGGCTCAGGATAAACAGTGTAGAGATCTTCGAGCTTGGCAGCATTACCGAAGATCAGACGCCCTACATTGCGCGGGCTGGTGACATGATCACCCTTGATCATGTCAACGATGATATATTGCTGAATGGGGAAAACCGCGTGGATCTTAAAGACTTCGGCGGTCAATTTTTCAAGCTGGCCAGGGGCGACAATGAACTGATTATCAGACCAGAAAATGCGTTTGAGGTTACCATGACAATGCGCGAGAGGTGGCTGTAATGATCCATATTGTAGATGGCCAGGATGATACCATCCTGGACGTTATCACTGCGCCCAACATTATAGATGATATTCACCACCAATCTCTCGAGAACACGCTGGAGACATTCGACTTTACGACCTTTTCTGACAAGCGGTTCAGCGAGCACCTGGGGCAGCACAATAGGGTTGTTATTCCCTCCGAAAATGGTGGCTATACCGAGTTCGTGATTCACGAGGCGGCAAAGGTCCATGATCGCGGCGGGCTTCAGATGGACGTTTATTGTTCAGCCACCTACTTGTTGCTTAAAAAAGCGAAGGTGATAGAACCTACAACTCTGGCAGAATATACCCCGGCCATGCATGCCGGCTGGGCCCTGGACGGCACAGAATGGCAGGTGGGCAAAATTGAGGGGGCTGGATATCGCACTATGGAGATTGAGCGCCATACAGACCCCTACGCTTACCTGAAGCGTGTGGCCCGGGAGTTTGGGCTTGAGCTGAGGTTTAGGGTGGAGACAAGCAGCAACAGGGTTTCTGGTCGCTATGTGGACCTGCTGGAGCGTGTGGGGGCATGGCGAGGCCGTGAGGTTGAGTTTGGTCGGGATCTGATCGGGATCCGGCGCAACGAAAAAACGGAGAACCTTTACACTGCCTTGGTGGGGATTGGCCCCGAGAGAGGGGACGGCACCCGCCTCGAGGTGCTGGTTCAGGACGATGATGCCCTGCAGCGCTGGGGTCGCAACGGCCAACACCTGGTAGGGACATATGAGCCGCAGTCTGAGCGTGCAGAAATGACGCTAAGTGAGCTTCGGCAGTACACCCGGACGGAGCTCGATAAGCGGATCAAAGAGGTAGTGCAGTATGAGGCTAATATTGCAGACCTTGAAAACGTTCCAGGCATGGAGAATAAGCAGATTCGATTTGGCGACACGATTCGGATTAAGGACACCAAGTTTAATCCCCCGTTGTATCTCGAAGCCCGGGTATTTGAGCAATCCCGGAGCATCGTCAACAAGGCCCGGAAGAGGGTTAAGCTGGGGGACTATACCGAGTTTACAGAAGATGAAGTGATGGCCACCTGGAGGCAACTGCAAAGCGAGATTCGGCAAAAGGTAAGCTTAGCCGAGGTGGTTGAGTATACCTACAACAAGGAGACCATTGACGAGAAAGACCAGACGGTTGAAGGCGCCGCAAAGGATTACGCCGATAACATGGTTTATAAATCTGCAACGGAGCCGTCCGAACCCGAGCCTGATCAGCTTTGGCTCGATACGGGCGTGGTGCCCAATGTGCTGCGGCGATGGTCCGAAGAATGGGGCTGGGTGAACGCTTCGCCCACGAATGCTGAAGAGGTAGGCGCAGAAACGCCGGAGGGCGCACAAGACAAAGCAGACATAGCAGAACAGGCAGCAATG
>CAYMGK010000015.1:0-18550 GCA_964389965.1 uncultured Clostridia bacterium
GTTTTATTTAAAAACGGTCTTGAAATGTCTGAAAGGGTAATTGGGGAAAAAATTCTTAAAGAGCCGGTGACACGCGTGATTGCCAAAGGGACGAAGGCAGAAGTGGCCTTCCGTGGTAGTGGTAGATTTACATGGCCTCTTGTAGGTCAAATCACTTCACCTTTCGGACAACGTGGCAGGGAATTTCATACAGGCATTGATATTGCCCAAAGCAAAGGTGCACCAGTCAGGGCATCTAACGGCGGTACAGTTACTTTCACAGGGTGGCGGGGTGGATACGGCAATCTGGTTATAATAAACCATGGTGGTGGTATTGAAACATATTATGCACATAATAGTTCAATTACAGTATCTGTAGGTCAACAAGTGGAAAAAGGCCAGCAAATCGCAAAAGTTGGTTCTACAGGTCGTTCTTCTGGATGTCATTGTCATTTTGAAATTCGAGTAAATGGCAGTCCGGTGAATCCACTAAATTACTTAAATAAATAGTTTTGGAAATGTTTCTATATCGCAATCGAGTGCTTCAAGTAGAATATGAACAAAAAAAGTAAGGCTGCCCTTATAAGGGCAGCCTTACTTTGTCCATTGTAAAAACCCGTTGTTATTCAAATCCCTTTAGCACTGTCTCCAGAGACGGTTTGCCGATTTCCTGCAACTCATAATTTACTCTTATTATGGGCTTGTCAGGTTTAATGATACGAGTTATATCTATTGGAGTACCAGATAGGACCACATCACAGTCTATATTGTTTACAGTTTGTTCCAATTCCCTCATTTGCTGTTTTCCGTAACCCATAGCCGGTAGCACTTTTTCTATATGTGGGAATTTTTCATAGGTCACTCTTATACTGCCTATTGCGAATGGTTTGGCATCTACTATACAGCCGGCACCAAATTTTCTGGCCGCTACAAACCCGGCGCCAAATCCCATGCCACCATGTGTGAGAGTAGGACCGTCTTCGATTATGAGTACTCGTTTACCCTTGATCATCTCCGGTTTGTCGACACTAATAGGTGAAGCAGCCTCTATAACTACTGCACTTGGGTTTAGTTCTTCGATGTTTTCTCTCACTGTATTGACATCAGTTGAGTTTGCTGAATCAATTTTGTTGATGATGATGACATCGGCCATTTTTAGATTGGTTTCACCGGGGTGGTAAAGTTTTTCGTGACCTGGCCTTAAGGGGTCTACTAGTGTAATGTGAAGATCTGTGTGGTAAAAAGGAAAATCATTATTGCCACCATCCCAAATAATAACATCTGCTTCTTTTTCTGCTTCCTTCAGTATTACTTCATAATCAACACCTGCATAGACAATAATGCCATTATCTATATGAGGTTCATACTCCTCTCGCTCTTCGATGGTGCACTGATGCAAATCCAAATCTTCATAAGAAGCAAAGCGCTGGCATATTTGTTTGCTTAAATCACCATAAGGCATGGGATGTCTGATCGCCACAACTCTCTTACCCATTTGTTGTAGAATTTTACAAACAGCACGGGTTGTCTGACTTTTACCCACACCTGTCCTTGTGGCACAAATAGAGATAACTGGTTTAGAGGACTCTAAAGAGGTGTTTTCCGGGCCCATCAATCGAAAATCTGCCCCTGTAGCCAATACTGTCGAAGCTTTATGCATAATATCCCTGTGGGAAATGTCACTATAGGCGAATACCACCTGTCTGATATCGTGTTCTAATATTAGGGCCTGTAGCATTTCCTCTGTATGTATTGGAATTCCATCAGGATATAATTTGCCCGTCAAAACCGCCGGGTATTTTCTATCATCGATATTTGGAATTTGAGTTGCAGTAAAGGCTACGACTTCATATAGTTCATTATCTCTGAAATAGGTGTTAAAAACATGGAAGTCCCTTCCGGCTGCCCCCATGATTATGGTTTTGATTCTCATATGAATGCCTCCTGTTTTTTATAATTTCCCATGCTAAATCAATTATATCCAAAAACTTCGGAACTAGCCACAAGAAAATGCATTTGTTCATATGTGTGGAAAGTCTCCTTTGTAAATCCCATTGTAGCTGCTCTCCTTGAGATATTCACATACAATGAATGATCAGATCAAATATCCAATTTACAGAATTTTGCTGATTGCGTTCACGATAAATGCTACAAGGCCGGCTGCCACTAGCGGGCCTACTGGTATACCGCCGAAAAAGGCAGTGCCGATAGTAGCTCCAAAAAGCAACCCTACAGTAACTTCCGGATTGCTTTTCATCAGCTTGACGCCATCTCCGGCCATGATCGAGGACAGTGCCCCGATAAGAAAAGCCACACAACCTTTTAAAGTAAAGAGACTTTTATAAAGATCCGGAGCTAGAATACTCCCTTGAGAAAAGGGCATCATTACCCCAATGACCAATAGTGTTATACCTACATCTAAAATTATTTTTTGAGACTCTAGAGAACGGGGCATTAAATTCAGTAAAGAGAGTAGTAGTAACACTCCAGCTGATATATATATCAGCCGATTTTTACTCAATATACCAAATAAGAAAATCATAAAAATAAGAGAATAGGATTTCAATCCATCACCCTCCAAAAAAAAACTTCTTTTGCCTTCAGTGAGGAAAGGAAATTCCTACACTAAAGCAAATCTATTAAATGATAGGGTAAAAGATTCACAACTTCCTGTCCATAAAAATACTATGGTATGAGATTTATTTTTTTTTGGAGGGTGATAAAATGTTAAGTTTCAAGAAACAAAAGATATTTGTTGTGTTGCTGATTACGGCATTAGTGATGGGTTTACTTGTAGGATGCTCAGGACGGAATGAGGGAAGGACTCAGGGAAAATCAGGGGAAGATGAAGGGTTGTCCACTATTCGGATAGCAAAGCAATTTGGCTTAGTGTATGCACCTCTCATGGTTGCTGAAAAAGTTGACTTTTTTTCTGAATATGGGTTTAAGACCGAATGGGTTACATTAGGTTCTGGTGGGGCTTTAAGAGAGGCTATAGCGGCCGGCGAAGTAGATTTGGCATTCATGGGAATACCGCCGTTTCTAATCGGATGGGATAAGGGCCTTCCTGCTAAAATAGCGGCAGGTTACTGTATATCGCCTATCTCATTGATAACATATGATGACAGCATCCATACAATTAAGGATTTTACACCGGAACACAAAATAGGATTACCCTCACCTGGTAGCATACAACACATACTGCTGTCAATGGCATCGGAAAAGGAATTAGGAGATCCGGATGCACTGTATGACAACTTAGTACCACTTCCTCATCCAGATGGGGCGCAGGCCATGCTGGCCAAAAAAGATATAGTGGCACATTTCACCACATCACCATATATCTTTGAGGAATTAGAACAGCCCGGGTATAGGATGATTCTCAATGGCTCTGATGCATTTGGGCAGGACTTTAACTTCAATGTTGCGCTAGTGACAGAAGCCTATCACGATAATAACCCACGAGATTATGCCGCTATTGTTCTGGGATTAAATGAAGTTATAAACTGGGTCAATGAACATAAAGAGGAGACTGCGGAGCTTTTAGCACCGGAATTTAAAATCGAAAAGGAAAAATTGTTAAAGTATCTCACAGCAGATGGAGTGAACTATACGACAACTCCCTATGGGCTTATGGGATTTTCCGAGTTCATGGAACGAGCAGGCTATATCTCTAAAGTACCAGAAGATTTATCCGAAATCGCTTGGGGAAATGTTTTGGCACAGGTGGGAAAAAGAGAAGGGGGAACAGGTATTTTAGAGGAGATTCAGTGGTCAAAATAGGAGGTAGATTTGGTTGCGTGATTTTTGCTCAAAACTAGTCTTTATTTCAGTTGTAGCAATTTTGTGGGAGATAATACGATTTGTGGGAGGATACCCAAAACTGCTTTTTCCCGGGGTTGGAAGTATTGCAATTGCCCTGTGGACCGAGAGAGCGGATATAATAGGTAAGACATTGTTTTCTTTAAAAATAATCGGTATGGGCCTTGCAGTTGCAGTAACTCTAGCTGTTCTTGGGACAATTATTTCTATGAGTGGAAGATACTTTTCTGAAATTGTCACAAACACTATGGCAATAATGCATCCATTACCCGGTATTGCAATACTCCCTATTGCTATTTTGTGGTTTGGTATTGGCATGAAGGCTATCCTTTTCGTAGTTGTATTTTCAGCATTATGGCCGTTGGTAAATCATTTTTATACTGGATTTCGTTCGATACCTATAAATCAACTGGAAGTTGGGAGAAATTTAGGCCTATCCGGGTGGAGGTTAGCGATGAAAGTTATGTTGCCGGCCTCCTTTCCCCATATTTTGAGTGGTCTTAGAACAGGGTGGGCAAGAGCTTGGCAGGCTTCTGTTGCTGCAGAATTGGTTTTCGGTGCAGCAGGGGGTCAAGGTGGTTTGGGTTGGTACTTATATAAAAAGCGATTCATGATGGAAACCCCAGGGGTTTTTGCCGGTATGCTCATAATAGTTTTAATAGGTATATCGATGGAATATTTGATCTTTGCCGGTATAGAGAAGCGAACCGTGAAAAAATGGAAGACCATCATAAATTAAGAGGGGGCAATGGGTTTGTGCAATCAGTTGATAGTTTCCAGTATAACTAAGGTATATGAATCCAGCAAAAAAAGAGTAGTGGGAGTAAAAAATATTAGCTTTTGTGCTAAAGAAGGCGAATTTATAAGTATTATAGGGCCATCTGGATGTGGTAAGTCAACACTACTTAGGTGTATAGCCGGATTTGAGAAAACAAACAACGGGGTAGTAAGTCTAAACGACAGGCAGGTGACAAAACCCAAACCGGAACGCTTTATGATTTTCCAGGGGTTGGACCAACTTTTTCCTTGGCTTACACTTAAAGAAAATATTATGTTTGCCATGAAGGTTGTAGATAAAACACAGGATAATCTAAGTGAAAGGGCGGAAACTTATCTTGAGTTAGTTGGTCTTAAGGGTTTTGGAGCTTTTTATCCTTATCAGTTGTCCGGTGGTATGAAACAAAGGGCTTCCATTGCCAGGGCTCTTTCTGTAAAACCCCGTGTGTTATTGATGGATGAACCTTTTGGCAGTCTTGATGCCTTTAGCCGCCGTGCAATTCACCAGATGTTTCTAGAAGTGTGGCAAAAAGCCCAAGTCACAGTTATATTTGTAACACATGATATTGAAGAAGCTGTAGATCTTTCAGACAAGATATTGATTCTTTCTAGTGGAAGGCTCAAAGGGTCGATGGAAAATCCACTGTCACGACCACGGGAAAGGGGTAATTCTACTTATCGCAATTTCTTCCTTAAAGTAAATGATTTTTTAGATGATGAGTGCAATGACTGTTCGGAATTAGGGGCACTTTCTGCCGCCGGTGCAGGGCTCGTATTTTGAGCCTTGCTTTGCCCTAAAATTTTATTAGTATGAATGAAAATAAGAGATATTATAAAAGATACAAGTGGTGCAAGGCTTATAACGGAAATAGTAGGTGTTAGGCCAAATTTTTCTGACAAACCATAAAGCGGTGGACCAATAGCCACTCCAAAAAACCTAAGGCTGCCATAAAGACATGTGATGATTCCACGTCGTTTGGTACTACATGAACCTGTAACTAATGTGTTTACAGGTGTCATTACAAGTCCAACCCCTGCACCCAAAAGCACCAATGTGGCAAATTTAAACCACATTTTTTTTGTCAATAAAAACAATCCCTGGCCTAATAAAATGAAGAGCATTCCTGTGGTTATGAAAGCCTTAAGGCCTTTATTGTTCATTTTCTCCAATAATAGGCCCAATATAAATGAAAGTGATGCCATTACAAAAACCGGACCTGCCATAATAAGGCCTTTTTTTATACCAAAGATTCCAAAATCCCTTTCAAGAATATCAGAATATAAGGATGAAATCCCAAAAAGGGTAAAGAGTGCAACCATACCGGCGAAAAAACTCGTTAGAAGCCCAGAAGCTTTATTTTCGAAGATTTCTTTCACAGCATTAATATAATTTTGAAATGGTTGTTTTTTAAACTCGGTTTTTTCTTTTATTAAAAATAAGATTGCCAGTCCTATGGGTATGGCCAAAAAACCGTAGGTGAAAAAGGGGAAATACCATGATATAAGTGCAAAACCGGCACCTAGAATAGGACTTACTACTTTACCAAAACCATTGGCGGCCTCCAAAAGGCCTAAAGCTAGTACCCTTTCCTGTGTCTGAAACACGTCTCCCGTCATAGCCATTGCTAGTTGATAAGTCCCCCCGGCACCGATACCTTGAACAATTCTACCGGCCATAATGCCCCAGTAGGGTTTTTTTAAAGTGACAGATGCAATTCCCGCCAAAATCCCTCCAACACCGTACACGACCAAGGCCGGAGCCATAACCTTACGGCGGCCTACCTGGTCGGAAAGGACTCCGGCTAACGGGATCATAAAACCTGCCGGGACTGAAAAGGCCGTTACCATAAGTCCAACCTGAAATTGATTAATACCTACAGCTTTTTTAATCTTCGGCAATACAGGGATAAGCATAGAATTACCCAGTACCATTGTCAAAGGCACTAGGCAGAGTATAAAGAATTGTATTTTTGTGCTTTTTTTCATCATGACATCTCCTTTTTTCGCATATATTTAAAATGCCCTATACTGCCAAGGGATATTCAACTGTTTAACTGGAGGTATTTCAATGGATCCTGTCGTGGTTGCCATGGCTACAATACGCTTTATCTCCGCTTTAGTAGAAATTGGTGCTGCTTTAGTATTTTTAAAAAGTAATAGTATAGTTACTGCAACAAGATTAAATGCCGGTTTAGGAGTTTTTGGACCTGTGATATTTTTAATAGTGAGTCTTGTAGGCATCACCGGCCTTGCAGGAAGTGTTGATACAATAAAGTTCATAACTATAATTATAGGGGTGGTTTTAGTATTTATTGGGACATTGACTTAGGCATATATATTGCGGTCAAAGACCGGTGGTCATAAAAACATGCTCACCGGTCTTTTCATATAAGAAAGTTTAATAATATCCCCTATGTTACCATTGCTTCAACACCCATGGAAATCATAGTTGGTGGTCTGCCCCAAAAGCGCTGTTGGCCTATTGCTGTGATGAAATCATTTACAAAACCGGGATTATCCTTAGCAAAAACAACTCCAAGATGGGTTTCTGATGTTTGAAAATAAGGTTGGCCTGTGGTAGCGATACCTATTGGTTTAAAGTGGTTATATGCCATATTTACAAAGTGCATTATGTCATGATCGAACTTTGCTTGATTTTCGGCATTTCCTCCGACTATATAGAGGGAATCATACATGGGGGGAGCTGTCACTATAAATGTTTTGTTTGCTTTTAATACTGTTCCATCGGCTCCGTTCACAGGGCCGAGCTTCTCACTTATAATGTCATAAAAGACTTGGTTTTGTTTCAATGCATCTATGACCGCTTTTACTTCACGACCGTCAAAGCCATTTCCTATGAGTACACCGACTTTTTGTGTAGACGCACTAAAAACAGTGTTAGCCTCACTTAGAATTGGCGAAGTGGCGGTTACGGGGACATGGGAACCTGTTGGATGGTTTACACCGACGTTTTCCGCAATTTGTGTGGCCATTTCTTTATCCACATTTACGAACATATCCACAACTTGTTGACGGACTGACTGACTGTGGACTTTTCCTACATGGTAGCTGAAGGTTTTTATCAAATTGCGTTTTTCTATAGGTGACATACTATTCCAGAAAAGTCTTGCCTGTGAAAAATAATCAGTAAAAGAATCGCTTGGAGGTCTCCTTGTAATTTTCCCTTCAACTTTTTCAGGATAGTGAGTATATCCACCTTTTTCAGGAGGTACTTCAGATGGGGTGTTATTAGCTAGGGAATTATCATGATAATTTACAAAATCCACATCAATTCGATGTCTTACAAAGCCGTCCCGCTGATTATAGTTTGTTTTCACAAGGGGCTGGTTTATTGGAATTGACTCTATATTCCCTGTGCCGAGCCTGTGGTAATCTGTGTCCCTATATGCAAAAGTCCTGCCCTGTAAAACTGGATCACTGGAAAAGGCGATTCCAGGGACAACATTTGATGGATCAAAGGATGATTGTTCCTCTTCTGCGAAGAAGTTATCAACTAATCTGTTTAAAGTCATCCTGCCAATAATCTCAACTGGGACTACTTCTTCAGGCCACAGTTTTGTAGCATCTAGAACATCGAAATCATATTTAAATTCATCTTCTTCAGGGATTAGCTGCACTCCAAAATCATACTCTGGGTATATCCCCTTTTCAATAGCCTCTATTATGTCATGTCTATGATAATCAGGATCGGCCCCACCAAGGATATCGGCTTCTTCCATTAACAGTGAATGTACCCCGAGCTTAGGTTTCCAAACAAAACGGACAAAAGTTGACTTGCCCTGTTCGTTAACAAATCTAAATGCGTTAATAGGATAACCTTCCATCATCCGCCAGCTCCTTGGTCTGCCGCGGTTTGACATTAACCACATAATAAAATGAGCCGTCTCTTGATTGTTTGCAACATAATCCCAAAGCCCGTCATGGGCCGCCGCAGCTTGTGGAATATCGGTTTTTGGATTTGGCTTAATGGAATGGACAAAATCAACAAACTTCATGGCATCTGTCATTGCAAAGACTGGAAAAGAAAGGGCTAGATTATCATAGTTGCCCTCCTGAGTATAAAACTTTGTCGCAAAACCCCTTACGTCTATTGCCGTATCCTTGGAGCCCTTGCTACCTATAAAGTTGGAAAATCGAACAAATACTGGTGTCACTATTCCAGGTTCTTGTAGAAAATGGGCTTTTGTATATTCTTTCATTGACTTTGTGCATTCAAAAATGCCATGAACTCCAAAACCTCTTGCATGAACCACTTTTTCCGGTATTCGTTCACGATTGAAATGAGATTGCTTTTTATAAAAATGGGAATCCTGTAGTAAAGTCGGACCTCGCTTCCCTGCCCTTAAGGACCACTGATTATTAGAAATCTTAAGTCCTGCGTCATTTGTCATATCACCGCCTGTGTTTTTTACCCGAAACTGTTTCAATTGCTTTGTTTTTTCGTTTTCATTTACTGGTCTATTATTTTCAAAATCCACCAAATCACACCTTCCTGTATTTATACTCTTTTTATATGTTGCTTATCTTTTAAAAAAATATACGGGTTTTGGATGGGGCTTGGATTTATTTTCTTTAAATAATTTTAGTGGTAGGATTGTGGTGTCATAATCGGCACTTACTGTTTTTTCATGATATAATCAGTATAGCGGCAATATTGTAGATTGTATTAATTGCAAAGTTTTGCATGGATCGCTACTGAGAGATGTGAAGGGGATGGGGAATATGTTATCACACTTAGGTGAATTGGCGGCTCTTGGCACTGCCATTTGTTTTATGTTTACTGCAATACTGTATGAATCTGCAGGAAAAAAAGTTGGTTCACTTGCTGTGAGTTTCATAAGATTGTTGATTGCATTCACACTGCTTGGTATTTTTGCATATTTTACTAGAGGTTTAATTCTTCCTATTGATGCAGATAAACATACATGGACATGGCTTTTAATATCGGGATTAGTTGGTCTTTTGCTCGGAGATTTATTCTTATTAAAAGCATATGTGGAAATCGGGTCTAGAATATCACTTCTCATAATGTCCACTGCTCCACCGCTCACTGCTATAATAGGTTTTTTTGCTATGGGTGAAAAAATCCCTTTACAGGGGATATTGGGTATGTTAATAAATATGGCGGGAATATCTCTTGTAATATTAAGTCGAAATCCCACTGAGAAGAAGATAGAGTTCAATCGCCCTATAAAAGGTATTGTATTTGCAAGTATAGGGGCCTTAGGCCAGGCCCTCGGGCTAATTTTCAGTAAAATCGGTATAGGTTCGTATAATCCATTTGCGGCAACACAGATAAGGATTATAGCCGCTTTTATAGGTTTTGCAATAATTATAACCATAAGAAAAAAATGGCCGGAGATAATAGAGGGGGCCAAAAATAAAAAAGCCATGTTAAAAGTAACGTTGGGATCCGTTTTCGGGCCATTTATTGGTGTGACCCTCTCACTAGTTGCGGTGCGATATACCGCCACAGGTATTGTCTCATCTATATCCTCTATTTCCCCCATTCTTATCATTCCTGTATCCATTATGGTGCTAAAAGAGGAGGTATTACCTAAGGAAATCCTGGGAGCATTTGTCTCCATAATAGGTGTGATACTTTTGTTTTGGTAAACTGACAAAACTGTCGAGATGATTTAATAAAAATACACATGTTTGATTTTTAGTTTTGAATATTGTCGGTATAACTAGAAGTTTGTAATATAATTGTAATACAAATGAAATATCCCCTTAATAATAATCATTTATAATTGTAAGCAAGCAGTCAGCAACAACAGTAAAACGATCCCCCCTTTTTTAAATGCGGCATTTTGCCGCTTTTTTCTTTCATCATTTTCCAGTGAAAATCTTGCTAAATTCCAATATAATGATAGGGGGGAGGGGAAGATGGTGCTTAGGATAAGGCTGGTTGCTATTGTACTCCTGTGTGTGATTTTCATAGCGGGAGTCTATTGTTTTTACGAGCCATTGGCTATTGCTACTTTTAAGCTAAAGGGATTTGACTTCAAAGTAACACCACATTTTATCGTTCTATTTAAGCCTAGGGACAAGGGCTGTATTACAATGGTAGTAAATGCGGCCGAAAAAACTCGTGAATTGGTAGGAAGGGATTTTGGGTTTTACCCAAAGGACAGAGTGCCAATTATAATATTTCCGGACAGGTCAAGTCTACAAGCCGCTTTCAGATGGCCTAAAGATGAAAGCACTCAGGGGGTTTACTATCGTGGCATCATATACATTCAATCACCGAATGCTTGGATGGGAGATGTTCAGGATGAGGAGGGTGTGTTTTTCGAAAAAGGTCCAATGGTTCATGAATATACCCATCTTGTAGTGGATGCCCTCACAGGGGGTAATTACACTCGTTGGTTTACAGAAGGTGTAGCCCAATATGAGGAAAGAAAAATAACCGGCTATACCCTTGAATCGGATTTTGAAATTGATGAAAATATCTCCTATACCTTTGAGGATATTATGTACAATTTTGACAATTTACAGGACGTAGCTAGTGCGTATCTAGGTGCTTTGGAAATGACCGATTATTTAGTCGGCAACAAGGGTATATCAAAAATTAAGGATTTGCTGAGGCTCCTTAAAAATGGCCATTCAATTAATAGGATTTTTCTACAACATCGATTGGATCTAGATCCCCACTCATTAATTTCTAAAAATATCTTAGGCTTTTGCCCTTAGAAGGAAAATCCCGACTTGTGACGAATATAATTAATGTTGGGGGTGATGTTTTTGAGTGAAAAGATTTTGGTAGTTGATGATGAAAAGCCCATTGTGGATATTTTGAAATACAATCTTTCAAAAAAGGGTTATAAAGTCCTCGCCGCCTATGATGGTGATGAGGCTATAGACATTGGATTAAGGGAAAACCCGGATTTAATACTTTTAGATATAATGCTTCCAAAACAGGATGGATTTTCAGTATGTAAGAAACTTCGGGAGAAGATCACATGTCCGATTATCATGCTAACAGCTCGAGGGGAGGAAGTGGATAAGGTATTTGGCCTTGAACTCGGAGCTGATGATTATATTACTAAGCCCTTTAGCATGAGGGAACTCATGGCTAGGGTAAAAGCTAATTTGCGGCGTGCGGCCATTTCCGAGTTAGATGATGATGATGAAATCATCAGGCTAGGTGATCTTGAACTGGATTTAAAGAGCTATATGGTAAGAAAAAACGGTGAGCCCCTTGAACTCACCTTTCGTGAGTATGAACTTTTTAAATATCTTGGGTCCCAAGCCGGTCAAGTTTTTACCCGGGAAAAATTATTAGAAGAAGTTTGGGGTTATGAGTACTATGGAGATATACGCACTGTTGATGTAACAGTAAGGCGCCTTCGTGAAAAAATAGAAGATGATTCTGCAAATCCCAAATATATTATAACTAGGCGGGGTGTTGGCTACTATTTTAAAAAGCAATAGGTGATATGTAATGTTTAAGAGTATTCAGTGGAAACTAGTAGTCATATACATCATGCTCATATTACTGGCCATGGAAGTAGTTGGGATATTCTTGATTCAATCTTTAGAGAAATATCACATAAACACCCTTTCCAATACACTCGATGGAAAAGCCCAACTGCTATCAGGGTATATTGAGCGTCATTTAAGTCCTGTTCCCAGGCCCCAAGATATTGATGATGTTATAAAAGGATTCGGTCAAGAGATAGGCATAGCTGTTCTTGATGAATCTGCTAGTGTCATAACATCTACAGATAACACCAGGTTTCAAGAAGGTATAAAACTACTTACACCGGAGGTAACTCAAGCTACCTTTGGTGCTGTAGCAAAGGACACCCGAATTGATTCAAAAAGTAAAATCCCCTATATGTTCTATGCATATCCAATCAAAAGTGAAGATACTATAATAGGTATAATTTACTTGATTTCGTCTATGAAAAGTATATATGATACGATTTCAAACACGAAAACCGTATTATTTACAGCTACTTTATTGGGATTGGTAGTGACAGGTATATTGGGATTTGCCCTTTCAAAAACTATAACAGGTCCGATTCAAGAAGTGACGAAACGGGCCGCATCTTTGGCTCAAGGGGATTTTGACCAACAAATCCAAGTGAAATCAGATGATGAGATAGGTAAACTTACAAATATGTTCAATTTCTTGACTACAAGACTAAAAGATACTATGGAAGAGATCTCAGATGAGAAAGAAAAGTTGGAGGCAATCCTCGTAAATATGGCCGATGGGGTTATTGCCTTAAATGAAGAAGGTATAGTGATACATATTAACCCTGTTGCAAAACAGATGCTTTCTTTAAATGAAGACATCACAGGCCAGTCATTTCCCTTAGAATTAAAACAACTGCTGAATATTGATATAAAACAGCTTATGGACAGCGATTATACTAGTGGTGAGACTCTCATTAAAGCTAAAAACTCCATACTCAAATCTATTTATGCACCACTTAAACGGGAGGATCGAATTGTGGGTCATATCCTAGTTTTTCAGGATATAACTAAACAGCATCGACTTGAAGCTATGAGAAAAGAATTTGTAGCAAATGTGTCACATGAGCTTAGAACACCGCTGACTACAATAAAAAGCTATACGGAAACTTTACTTGATGGTGTCTTAGAAGAAGAAGGGCTTTCAGATAAATTTATGAATGTAATAAATAATGAGGCTGATCGGATGACCCGTTTAGTAAACAACTTACTAGAACTCTCTCGTCTTGATAATAGAGAAACTCACTGGGACTTAAGACCCCTTGACTTAGGTACTATACTCAAAGAAGTTATAGTAAAAATGGATGTGAACATTAAAAGAAAAGCACAAGTGTTAAAAGTGAACATACCGGAAACACTGCCAAAGGTATTTGTAGATAAGGATAAAATTGAACAAGTTTTTCAAAACGTCTTGAGCAATGCGTATAAATACACTCCTGAAGGGGGAAGTATATCTGTACAATCCCAATGTGTTGATGAAACAGTGATGGTAACTTTTAAAGATACCGGTGTTGGAATACCAAAGGCTGATTTGCCAAGAATATTTGAGAGATTTTATAGGGTTGACAAAACCCGGTCTAGGGAAATGGGTGGCACCGGTTTGGGTCTTTCGATAGCCCGCGAGATAGTGCAGGCACATGACGGTAGAATCCATATAGACAGTGAACCAGGTCATGGGACATGTGTAACAATAAGTCTTCCGGCTATATCACAAGAGCTAGCTAAAGTTGATTAAAGAAATGTAACTTGTTTTTAATCGGGCTGTAATAAATCTGTAATATTCATTGTTTAAACTTAAAGTAGACTAAAAGGGAAGGGAATCTGCGCGTACTGTTTTTTCTAGAAAGGAAGGTTATTATGAGGAGAATCATGATTGCCTTAGTGGTAGCTATAGCGTTAATTTTGTTTTTACCCCCTTCGGCTAAGGCAAATGATACAAATAACTTTATTAAATTAAGTGAGCCGAAAGACAATTTCATGACAACATCTGATAAAGTTTTAATTTCCGGAGAAACCTCACCTAAATCCAATGTTGTAATACTCGTCAATGGTCGCAAAGCAGGCAAAGGATTCTCAGTGGGAGCGGCTGGAATTTTCATAACACATATACCTATTTCTTCAAAGGAGAATATCATTACTGTAAAAGCATCGTTTCCTTCGGGAACACAGGAAACAGTCACACGCAAGGTATATCAACTTGAGGAAGATTCCAAATTACCGGAACTCACTTCCCTGATACAGACTTTAAGATCATTTCTTATCTTGAAATAAAAGGCGGTGCTGCCATTGTCAAAGGATTCTGTCCTAGGATGGACTCTTGTCTTGTTGGTGGCCATCAGCCTTTTTCTTTCTTTTACCATTTGGTTTCGAATTCCCGGGCATCTTTCCATTGCAAGGATGATTCAAACTGAAAAAAAAGTAGATCCGATCTTAATGGTAAGGCCAGAGAAAATCCTTGTTAACCTAGGTGATTCTTTTAATACTGTGCTAAAGACCTCATCACCCATGTACGACAGGACATGGGATCTTTCCAGAAAACTTCTTGTGGAACACTGGAGCAAAAGTCCCAAGTCCATACATAATATGAATAAGGAGTATTTTACACATAAAAAAAACTTGGAGGTTTTTTTTCCTATACCATTGCCGGTGTCTTTTATTAAACAGATCTTTAACATTAGCTCAGGAGAGACTTCACCTTTAGATGGCAAGCTTATTAAATCTTTTGTACTCGTAGATGACAGTGGACTTCTAATATATTTTGTTGATAGTGATGGGAACTTCTACAAAATAGGTGAATCCAGCAATACTCAGGAAATGAGCAGTCTTATTAAAGATGTAAAGGATTCCAATCCTCCATTGTTTGCGAGTTTGACTGCAGATATAAATCTCAAAATCGTTGGAGATGTCTATGTTTCACTTCTAGCAAATGAACTGCCATTATATTCCTTAAAAAAAGAACTCATTGGTGAAGAGCAGCTGGCATCCAAATTCTTTGCGGATTTCTCAGTAACCCGGAGAATAGAAGAAAAGGATGGCACTGTGATATATACTGACGGCCAACAAGGACTTAAGATATACAGTGATGGAGCAATTGAATATAACCTCCCTGTTTCTCGAGAACAGCGTAAAACCCAGAATTTATATGAGGCCTTCAAAACGGCTGTAGATTTTGTTGCCACACATGATAAATGGCCTTCGGGGGTTTATCTAGCGTCATACGAAATCCAAGAAAAAGAATCGGGTCCTATATATTTATTTAAATTTAGAGTGAAAGTGAATGGTATTAAAGTAATAAACTTAGACGGCTATATCAGTATAGCTGTAGAAGCGGGCCAGGTAAAAAATTATTTTAGAAATGTACCTTTTTCAACAAAACCGAAGGGTATCAAAAGCCTCATGGCCCCTATAGAAGCCTTAAATATAGCCGTATCCACTAAAAATATCAGGGTGATAAATGACATATATCCCGGCTACATGATTGATTCTGAAAAGTTGAAACCCGTGTGGGTTGTCGAAACTTCAGGAATGGAAGTAATCGTACAGGACCTTTCGGAGTGATGGTTTTGGAATGGAAGCGAGCAATCACTATTCTCATTGTTTCTTTTATTGTGCTTAATATATTTATGGTGTTTCATTTGTGGTTTAAAGGACAACCCACTATAGAATTTACACTTACTCAAGATCAAAAGACGGAAATAATGCAAACCCTGAAACAAAAAAATATTGCAATAAAAACAGATATCCCAAAAGAGGGTAGACCACAAGCACTATTAGAAATTAGCTCGCAAAAGCTTGATGAACAGAAGATTTTGAAAGGGTTTTTCGGAAAAGAAGCTGTGTGGGAAATGACCCGGACTCAAGATGGACGAAGTTATACTTTTAATAATCAGCAGCTTATAATTACGGAAAACGGATTTATTACTTATTTCAATAATGAGGAACAAATCATATGGCCAAACCTCACTAAGGAAAAAGCTGAAAAGGAAGCTCGAGATTTCATGAACAGCTGTGGTGGTATGCCGGAAGGTGCCGTGCTGGATATGGTGACATATGATGAGCGAAGTGAAGGATATTTATTGGAATATGTACGCTGTTATGATGATTTTTTTATTGAAAATAGCTATATAACAATTATAGTTACATCGGCGGGTGTGAAGACATATTATCAATGCTGGCTGAATCCCCTGAAATACGCAGGGAAAAAGCGAGGAGTTATTTCTCCGCTTACGGCTTTAATGAGAGTTATTACTGAAATTGAATCTGAAGATCCTGTAGAAATAACGGGAATCCGACAGGGCTATTATTCAAAACTCTATGATGCCAATCAATGGCAGGCTGCACCTGTATGGAGAATCCAGTTAGGAGATTCGGACACATACTATGTAAATGCCTATACAGGAGAGATGGAACAATGAATATGGTGTATAAAAATTGTCAATAAACAAAGAGTTTGCCTTGTTCGCTGTTGTAAATGGAACCAGGCTCCCCAAAACAAAAAGCGGCTTTCGCCGCTTTTTGTTATAATAGGAATCAGTCATATGAAATTTGGCGAATTATTTCCCAGGAAATAGATCAGACTATTACAATGTGGATAATATTTATGATATGTAATTTTGCAAGGAGGCCTACATGACAACAAAAATTTATTATTCCAACGCCAGAGCAAAGGGTTTTGATTTTAAATACAGTTTTATTGCGAAGTTCGAACAAATTTTGGATATAATTGATTTTGGGCAGTTCATTGATAAGAATGACTATGTGGCTATTAAGACTCATTTCGGTTCATTTGGGGCACATCGTATTGTGCGACCTTTTTTCCTTCGTAAAATAGTTGAAAAGGTTAAGGAAATCGGGGGTAGACCCTTTGTTACAGATACAGTGCGGATTCCCGGTATTGAGTATCTTGAAGTGGCAAATATGGAAGGCATAAATCATCTTTCAGTCGGTGCACCGGTAATATTAGCAGATGGTATTTTCGGTAGGGATAATGTAAAAGTCGAAAGTGGGCCTATTTTAGGAGAGATAGGAGTTGCTTCATCGGTGTTTTATGCACCTGCCATGATTGTAGTATCACATTGTAAAGGCCATATTTCATCCGGCTTTGGCGGGGCAATAAAGAACTTAGGCATGGGTGGGGTAAGCTGTAAAAATCGATGTGGTGAGGCCGAAAGAGGAAGAATCCACTTTGATGAGAATAGGCATTTGGAGTGGTTTGATGCTAAGTGCACACGCTGTGGTCAGTGTGTAGACGTGTGTCCACATGATGCGATTGAGCTTGTAGATGACGTTATTGTCATAGATAAATCCATATGTGTAAAATGCGGCCGCTGTGCACGGGTTTGTGAAGTCAAGGCTCTTATTGTGCCAATACTGGAGGAAGAATTTCACGCAGGCCTTGCAGAGGCTGCCTATGCAGTAGTATCTACTTTTGAAAAGGGCAGAATACTTTACATAAATTTTGTTACTGAAGTACAGCCTGAATGTGATTGTATGCCTATGGCTGATACGCCGGTAGTGCAGGACCAAGGGGTTTTAGTGTGTTTTGACCCGGTGGCAGCTGATCAGGCCGCTGTGGATATGATAAATTGTGCTATACCATTGGCTCAGTCTAAGGCCTCAGATAGAAATGTAAAAAAGGGTGATAATATACTAAAAGCTGTAACAGGTGTAGACCCTCAACTTCATATTGATGCGGCTTATGAACTGGGTCTTGGCAATAAGGGATACAAATTAATAACAGTAAATGAGAAAGATGTAATAGAAAAAGTAGAATAATACAGTTTGGGTTAGGGTTGAATTTCTATGTCAAAGTCAAGGCCGTGCAAATACAGAAAGGATCATTGATATGAATGTTGATATAATTGCTGTAGGAAAACTCAGGGAAAAATATCTTCGTGATGGAATTAAGGAATATCAAAAAAGGCTTGCACCATATTGTAAACTGCAAATAATCCAAGTCAAAGAGCGAAGCGCCCCAAAAACTCTTAGTGTTAAAGAAAAATCCCTTATTCTTGAACAAGAAGGCATGTATATTCTTCATAAACTCAAGCCTTTTTCCTATGTTGTTCCACTTTGTATTGAAGGGAAATCCCTTTCTTCCGAGAATATGGCAGGAAGACTGGACGAATTGGGCATTTCCGGAAAACCACATATCACTTTCATCATAGGTGGCTCCCTTGGACTTTCAGATGAAGTAAAATCTAAAGCGGATTTGCAGCTTTCCTTTTCAAAATTCACCTTTCCTCATCAACTAATGCGGCTAGTACTTATAGAACAAATATACCGCTGGTTTAAAATAATCCGTGGAGAATCTTATCATAAGTAGGACAAGCTATGGGTTATAGAATAATGTTTGAGGGGTTATCATAAGGTAGAATTAAATGGTATAATACGTGTAAGTATGTAAGTTAATATCCCTAAGATATCTATAAAAGGAGGGAGTGTTAATAATGAGTCTTATTTCTAA
>CAYMGK010000016.1:0-7955 GCA_964389965.1 uncultured Clostridia bacterium
GGACGGACCTTTTTGCTTTTTCAAAAAAGCAAAAAGGTCCGTCCCCGGTGCTTTTCGCTGCTGCTTCTCTATTTTATTCTCAGGCTTTCAAAAGAAGGGAAAACCACAGGAATTATCGAAATATAATAAATGTCCCTTTATATATTGCTACACCTATTTCCACAATTGACTTTTAAATTGGCAGTGGAAAGCAAATAGTAAAAGAAGAAAGAAATCCAAAAGAAGTTATTAATAATACTACTCTCAGGAAAAGGGAGATACCTTGTGAAAACATTCTTAGATTATTACCTTTGGATATCCAGTAGTTTAATATGGGTAAATATATTGTTAGCAATTTTGTTGATATTCTTTGAAAGAAGGGATCCCACTTCAACCTGGCTTTGGATAATGATTTTGACATTTTTGCCCGGTATAGGTTTTATTCTTTATTTATTCATAGGACAAGATTTATCAAAACAAAGATTGTTTAAGGTCAAAGAGGAGGAAGATGCATGCTTTAGAAGCATTGCCACAACTCAGAAGGAGCAGATAAGAAACGGGGATTTTCACTATGTAAACCCTAATTTTCGCAAATATGAAGACCATATTAAGCTACATCTTAGAAATAGTGAAGCCTACTTTACCCAAGATAATAATGTTGAGCTGATATTTTCTGGTAAGGAGAAATTCCAATCTCTACTTAAAAGTATAAATGAAGCGGAAAAGTATATTTATATGGAATATTACATATTTAACAGTGATAGTATAGGCATGGAAGTTATTGAAGCCTTATGTCATAAGGCCAAAGAGGGTATTGCTGTTAGATTATTGGTTGATGGGATGGGGGCAAGAAAGCTATCCAAAAAGGCAATAACAAAACTGCGGGCATCGGGAGTAAATGTGGCTATTTTCTTTCCACCTTTTGTACCTTGGGTAAGTATAAGATTAAACTATAGAAATCACAGAAAAATTTGCATTGTAGACGGGAAAGAGGCCTATTTAGGTGGTTTTAACATTGGTGATGAATATTTGGGACGTTCCAAAAGATTTGGCAATTGGCGGGATACCCATATAAAAATAAAGGGTTCAGCCATTAGTTCTTTGGAATGGAGGTTTTTCCTAGATTGGAGATTTGCTGCAAAGGAAGAAATCCGACCATGTCCTCCAAATCAACATAAAGGAGAAGGCCCAAATAATATAGGTATACAAATAGTGTCAAGTGGGCCTGACTCAAAATGGCCTAGGGTAAAGGATGGGTACCTTAAGATGATTTCAGATGCGGAGAAAAAGGTATATATAGAAACACCGTATTTTATACCTGATGATAGTATATACGAAGCTTTGAGACTAGCGGGCTTATCTGGTCTGGATGTTAGAGTAATGATACCTAGTAAACCGGACCACCCCTTTGTATATTGGGCAGGTATGAGCTATATAGGAGGTCTTTTGAAGGCGGGAGTAAGGTTTTATACTTATGAAGGTGGGTTTTTGCATTCTAAAGTAGTAATAGCAGATGATTTTGTTTCTTCTGTAGGGACTGCGAATTTAGATATTAGAAGTTTTAAGCTGAACTTCGAAGTAAATGCATTTATATACGATGAAACTACAAATTCGTTGCTGACGGAGAGATTTTTATGTGACCTGGAAAAAAGCAAAGAAATCACCATTGAGAGTTATAACAACAGGTCAAAAGTCGCAAAAATTAAAGAATCTATATCAAGGCTCTTGTCGCCTTTACTATAAACCCCAAAAACATCGGATTTTCCGTTTATCACCCATGTTATTCATATCGCAAGAATAAAGGCGGAGCTATGTTGTCTATACAATATATAATTGTGGGAGGTTCTGATTGTGGAAGAAATTATTAAAGTTGCTATTTTGGAAAACGAAATTGAAGCCAAGTTACTGTCTTCCTTACTGAAAGAAAAGGACATACCGCATTTAGTAGGTACATATCATGATGCCGTTTATAATGGTATATTTGAACCTCAAAAGGGCTGGGGTTATGTGAATGCACCTGAATCTTATAAAACAAAAATTCTAGAAGTGTTATCAGATATTAGAAAGAGCAAATATCCGTAAATCTCATATATGATAATGCCATATTAAAACCGCACTCCAAAAAACTCAGAGAAGGGGGGATACATGTATGTTTAATGACAGAAACGATGCAGGAATCCATCTTGCCGAAAAATTAAGGGAATACGAGAATGATTCAAATGCAATCATATTTGCGATTCCTCGTGGAGGTGTTATTATAGCAGATATTGTATGTGAACAGTTAAATCTGCCTATGGATATTGTTATTACACGCAAAATCGGAGCCCCTTTTAATGAGGAACTTGCTATAGGAGCGGTCGGGCCCGCAGGCGAACAATTTTTGAATTACCAAACAATAGATATGGTCGGTGCAAAAAAGGAATATATTGAAAAAGAAACCCGATATAAGACTAAGGAAGCTCGTGACAGGCTAAAAAAATACCGGGGCAGCGATAAATACGAGGTACTATCTGATAAAAAACTTTTACTAGTTGATGATGGGGTAGCCACAGGTTATACAGTATTAGCGGCTATAAATTTTTTAAAGGGGTTCAAGCCCGATAAATTAATTTTGGGCATTCCTGTTATAGCCCCAGATACCCTTACAGTAATAGAAAAACAAGTGGACGAGCTAGTATATGTAATTTCCAAGGAACCTTTCTATGCAGTAGGTCAATTTTATAAAGATTTTTCCCAAGTATCAGATATAGATGTAATGAAAGTTTTGAACAAGAGAGGATTTCCCTTAAAATGATAAGTTTTTATGAATTGCTTCAAGAGATATATCATAAGTTTTACAAGATACATTTTTAAACAGAAGTGGAAATTACGAATTATCTTTTTGGAGGTGAATTATTTTGTTAAAAACTATCGTGTTTTTAATTATCAGCTATATGGTAGGGTCCATTTCTTTTGCTTATTATATATGCAAGATTTTTTATTCTATAAATATCCGACAATATGGTAGTGGTAATCCAGGTGCTACCAATGTGCTCAGGGTACTTGGTAAAAAGCCTGCACTTATTGTATTTACTGCGGACTTGCTTAAAGGTCTTATCATGGTTTCTCTTGGAAGATTCTTTGGAGGTGAGGGACTAGCCCTACTTTCTGCCATTGCCGTAGTTATAGGGCATAATTGGCCGGTTTTTCTTAATTTCAAAGGAGGGAAGGGTATTGCAACAAGCTTTGGTGCTATTATAGGCATATCACCAAAAGTAGGGTTAATAATACTAATAATTGGCATTACGATTATTTACATATCACGCTATGTTTCGCTTGGATCAATAAGTGCAGCTGTTTTGTTGCCTGTAATTTTGATTGTTTTAAAATACCCATTGGCACATATCGTTACCGGGTTGGTTTTGGGTATCATTGCCGTTTACCGGCATAGGGATAATATTGGAAGATTAATAGCCGGTAGGGAAAATAAAATAGGCCAAAGGGTAAGATGATGCTTATTATATATCCAGCCGAAGGATTTATTAGTTCCCGCCTGAATGCTTACCACCGCTTTTCCTACGATGGTCTACTTTGTATATATAGTAAGCAATGGCGAACAGTGCTCCTGCTATGATTGGCTCCACATCAGTGATGGAGCCCTTTACGCTTTTTCCTACTATTCCACCGCCCAAACGCCCTGTAACCTGACCTTCGAAAAAATCAATCACTACATCAAAACCAATTGCGGGCCCACCACATCGACCATGTACCGAATTGCCCTTTGCCTCAAGTTCAAGATTATTGCCATCGATTATTCCACCAATTCGAGCATATATGGAGTTTCGGTCCAATCTTCCATCAACACTTTTTCCAAATACCATCCCACCAAGTCTGCCGTTAATATAGCCATCTTCCATTGAATATGTTAAATTTATATCATTTCCAAAAACCATACCACCGATTCGACCGGAAATCACACCATTTTCTATGACTGCATTTATATCGTACCCTCCTATAACTCCGCCTATTCTGCCTAAGACTTTTCCCATATAGTTTTACCCCCTTTTACATAATATAAATATGATCCCATTATAGAAATTTCCAAAAATCACATATATTGATTCTATTATAAATCAGTGAAAAAATAAACACCTTAGATTATACCATTGACAAGATAAAAAATTGCTATGGAGTTAGCGCTATATTTCGAGAAACTATTGAAAGACCAATAGTAAAGTAGTGGGTGATGGCCGCATAAGGCGGTTTTTTGTTTTAATTGAAAAAAAACACCAATAAGATATAATAAACTAAGGTAGAGGTTTGGAGGAGAAGGAATGAATTTAATGACAAATAAAAACTTCAAATTAATTGCTTTGGATGTAGATGGTACATTGATTCGGAGTGACCATGTTCTTACTGCCCGCACATTACGGGCTATTAGAAATGCAAAAGATGTGGGAATAAAAGTGACTATAGCCACTGGAAGACACTACAAAAGTTCCATAAGGCTCGCACAAAAGTTACAAATAAATGCACCTTTGATCTGCAGTGATGGGGCCATTATCAGTGACATATATTCAAATGATACAATCTATCATTTTCTTCCTAAAAAAATAGCAATAGATGTTTTGAAGATGGCATTAGACCATAAAAATCTTAAGATACAGGTTTTCACAAAAGACAAAAGAATTTTTGTAGGGCCAAACTATCGCAGGGTTTATTTAAAGCGCTTTCTACACTTTCCATTTAAATATTCACTTAGAGGGTTTTATAATTTAATGCGGGATTTTGTTTTTGTACCAGTTAAAAATGTAAGCAACATAAAAGAAGCCATCTTAGCTGTTGAAGCCCTTGATGAGGCGCCTGTAAAGATGTTTATTCGAGGAAACAAAAAACCTGAAGAGCTGAGAAAATTTGAGGACAGACTCATTACTGAGTACGGTGATAAGATAACTATAACTTCGGCCTTGGAAAACAGTTTTGATATCTTAAAAGGAGGAATATCCAAGGCTAAAGGCCTTTCCTTGCTTTCTGATGAGCTTGGAATAAGACAGGAAGAAGTAATAACTGTTGGAGATAATTTTAATGATATGCAAATGATTAAGTATGCAGGATTAGGAGTGGCAATGGGAAATGCACCCGATCAGGTAAAAGCCAAAGCGGATTATGTAACAGCGAGTAATAATGAAGACGGTTTGGCCAAATTCCTGGAAAAACTTCTTTCGGGCCAAGTAAAGACGGGGGGATTTTCTATTTCCAAAGGGAAACTTTGTCGAAACGGAAAATCGCGACAAGTAATAGGAGAGATATGATGATTGCCGACCTTTATAGGGGGTGCTGAGGTTAGGGGACAAGAAAAATGATATATGATGTAAAATTGGGAGGTGATACTCGTGAAGCGTGTTCATGTCACCTTGGGTGATATTACGGAACTTGAGGTTGATGCCATTGTAAATGCCGCAAATAAAACGCTACTTGGAGGCGGTGGGGTAGATGGTGCCATACACCGTGTAGCAGGTCCAGAGTTATTAGAAGAATGCCGCAAATTAAACGGCTGTGAAACCGGTCAAGCTAAGATTACAAAAGGGTATAAATTGCCGGCAAAACATGTTATTCATACAGTGGGTCCGATTTGGCAAGGGGGAAATGCCAGCGAAGATAAATTGCTTGCCGCATGTTATAGAAATTCCCTACGACTTGCAGTGGAAAATGACATAAGGACAATTGCGTTTCCATCTATAAGTACAGGTGCTTATAGATTCCCATTGGAACGGGCGGCCAGAATTGCCATTGGTGAAATTTCAGTATTTCTGAAAAATGACAGTTCCATAGAAAAAGTTCTAATAGTGTGTTTTGATAAAAAGACCATGAAGGCCTACTCAACGGCCCTTAAAAACCTTAAAGGTGAAACATGTCAATAAGAGATATTACCGGTTGATACTGGTCCTACAAAAAGAAGTATAAAGGGAGGCTTTTAAATGTCAATATCTAAGGTAAAAACGCTGGTGGGTTTCATAGGTACAGGTGTTATGGGAAAAAGTATGGCAGAAAATTTAATGAAGGCCGGTTATGATTTACTTGTATATAACCGTACAAAATCAAAAACACAGGAATTAGTAGAAAAAGGGGCAACTTGGAAAGACACTATAGCTGAGGTTGCCAGTGAAGCCGATGTTGTTATTACGATGGTAGGGTATCCGGAGGATGTGGAAGAAGTTTATTTTGGGTCTGGTGGGATTATAGAAAATGCCCGAAAAGGAGCCTACCTAGTTGATATGACTACATCTAGTCCCAAATTGGCTGAAAAGATTTATGAAACGGCCAAATCTAAAGGCCTTTACGCCTTGGACGCACCTGTTTCCGGTGGTGATGTGGGGGCACGGGAAGCCAAGCTCTCCATTATGGTAGGTGGCGAATTACAGGCCTTTGAAAAAGTAAAACCACTTTTTGAAGTAATGGGCATTAATATCGTATTACAAGGTAATGCCGGTGCAGGACAGCACACAAAGATGTGTAACCAAATCGCCATTGCATCAAATATGTTGGGTGTGTGTGAAGCCATTGTCTATGCTAAAAAGGCGGGTTTAGATCCAGAAATGGTCTTGGAAAGCATAGAATCGGGAGCTGCAGGTAGTTGGTCCCTTTCCAATTATGTGCCGAGAATGTTGAAAGGGGATTTCGAACCCGGTTTTTACATAAAGCATTTTATAAAAGATATGAAGATCGCCCTAGAATCGGCTAAAGAGATGGGGCTTAAAACTCCCGGATTGGAACTTGCTCTTGAGGCATACAAAAAGTTGGCAGATGAAGGCAAGGAAGATTGCGGCACTCAGGCCTTGATTAAATACTATGAATAATTCAGTTCCTCCTTCACAGACACATGAGTTAGATATAACCATACGGCACATAAATTCATGAAAAATATTTAACAAATAAGGGCATAATATTCTTGAATTAAAAAAGATTCTTGTGAGGAGACTTTTTCAAGATGCCCTTGTTTTTTTATTAACAGGGTTTTCCTCATAGGGTCAAAAAATTGCTGGAGGGTATTCATGGAAATGTATGGAGTAATAATGGCCGGTGGAGGAGGAACTCGTTTTTGGCCCTTAAGTCGTGCAACTGCCCCGAAACAGTTCTTAAATATAACCGGTGAAGATAGTATGATCAATGACACCATAAAGAGGATAAAAAATATTATACCGCCTGAAAGGATTATAATCGTCACGAATAAGGCCCAGGAAAAAATGTTAAATAAAGTAATACAGGAAGATATTCCAAGGGAAAATGTTTTAACTGAGCCAGTTGGAAGAAATACGGCGGCATGTATTGGATACGCGGCAATGGTCATAAAGAGCCGCTGTAAAGATACTGTGATGGGTGTCTTTCCCTCAGACCATTACATAAAAAATGTCAACGAATTTCAAAGAGTCCTAAATGCCGCCAATGGCATAGCGGAAAGCACTGAAAACCTTGTAACAATGGGAATAACACCTACTTATCCCTCGACAGGGTACGGTTATATTAAATACGACAGAGAGGAACCAATACCCTCTGAAGATAAGACGGCATATGAAGTCATAGAATTTGTTGAAAAACCGGATATTCCCAAGGCAAAAGCATATATGGAAAGTGGGAATTATCTTTGGAATAGTGGAATGTTCGTGTGGAAGACATCCACTATTTTAAAGAACTTCAAAAGATTTTTACCTAGACTGTATAAAAACATTGAAAAGCTCGGAGACTTCATAGGGACAAGTAAGGAGAAAGAAGTTGTTGAAAGAATATACCCTACATTGCAGAGCATTTCCCTTGATTATGGTGTTATGGAAAGATCAGATGAAGTAGTTGTTATACCCGGAGATTTTGGATGGAGTGATGTTGGGAGCTGGGATTCGCTAGGTAGTGTTTTTCCCCCTGACGAAAACGGAAATATAACTAAAGGGGATTTTATAGATATCGAAACCAGAAACTCAATAATTTATTCTAATAAT
This sequence comes from uncultured Clostridia bacterium, assembly GCA_964389965.1. Taxonomy (GTDB): domain Bacteria; phylum Bacillota; class Thermosediminibacteria; order Thermosediminibacterales; family Tepidanaerobacteraceae; genus DUNY01. Next base: position 7,950 of record CAYMGK010000016.1, read on the forward strand.
CGCCTG
>CAYMGK010000016.1:7965-18377 GCA_964389965.1 uncultured Clostridia bacterium
GGCTATGATTGTAGTAGAGACCAGTGACGCATTGTTGGTTTGCCCCAAGGAAAAAGCCCAAGATGTTAAGAAAGTAGTGGAGCATTTGGAAAAAACGAAAAGAGAGGAGTTGCTGTAATGAAAGGGTCAAGGGGAAAAAAATATGGCATCGTGCTTGCTTTTATTGCTATTGTAGGGGGCTTTTTTGTCTATAGCTATACAAGCAGAAATAATTTCAGTCTATCACAACTTTTGAACAAATGGGTTTTTAAATCCACTGCAAGCAATGTAGAGGAAAATCCGGACATTGCGGAAGATCAAGTCGAAGAAGAAATTCCTGAAGAAATCGAAATACCGAATCCAACTGCAACCATATTAGCCGTTGGAGATGTTATGATGCATGATGGTCAAATCTGGGCGGGGTATGATGAAAGTACAGATACCTTTGATTACTCAGAGTTCTTCCATGTAGTAAAAGATGAAATATCTAAAGCGGACATGGCTATGGCTGATCTGGAAACAACTTTTGGAGGTAAGGAACAAAAGTATACCGGTTATCCTATGTTTAACAGTCCTGATGAACTAGCCGATGCCCTTAAAGATGCGGGTTTTGAGCTAATAATAACTTCCAATAATCACTGCCTTGACAGAGGGGCCAAAGGAGCACTACGAACAATAAAAGTGCTAAAAGAACGAGGCCTTATTCCCATAGGCACTTACGAATCAGAGGAAGAAAGAGAACAAATACTGATAAAAGAAATCAATGATATAAAAACAGCATTTTTATCCTATACATATGGCACTAACGGTATCCCCATTCCTAAAGACAAACAATATCTTGTAAATCTCATTGATAAAGAACTTATATTAGATGATTTGACAAAAGCGAGGCAAGAAGCAGATGCCATTGTTGTATATCTTCACTTTGGTGAAGAATACCAAAGGACACCATCAAAAGCTCAAAAGGAATTAGCCGAACTAGTGCTTGAGAACGGAGCAAATATTGTAGTTGCAAGTCATCCCCATGTCATTCAACCAGGTGAATGGGTGGAATTTGAGGATTTGGATGGAGAAATGGTAAAAAGATACATCGCCTATTCAATGGGAAATTTTATTTCCGCACAAAGATTCCCCCATACTGAAGAAGGGTTAATGGTAAAATTCACATTAGAAAAAGATCGAAAAAAAGATAAGGTTTATTTGGTAGATGTTACAGAAATAAATACATGGGTGGATAAATTCGTAAGAGATGGTAAAATGAGATATGTTGTAAGGTATGGTAAAAAACCACAGTAAATGTACAAATGACAAGTTTTTTAAAAAAGCTTTTTAAAAGGCCTTTTTATGATATAATTGAAAGGCAGTTTTTTTGTACATAAAACTTAAAACAACCAAAACTTTAAATTAAGGTGAAATGTATGAGTGAAAATATAAAAAAAGAGATAATGGAATGGGTTAAAGCTATTGTATTTGCGCTTATCCTTGCTTTGATAATACGCGGATTTATTTTTGAACCTATGATTGTCCCAACAGGTTCTATGATTCCTACAATTAAAATAAATGATAGGATTGTAGTCAATAAATTTATATACAGATTTCAAGTTCCAAATTACAACGATATAGTGGTCTTTAAATATCCCGATGATCCCCACCAGACTTTCGTTAAACGCTTAATTGGTAAAGGTGGGGATATCATTGAAATAAAAGAAAGCCTACTTTATAGAAATAATGAACCAATACAGGAGTCATTTTTGAATGAGGCCATGTACAGTGATTTTGGACCATATGAAGTTCCTGAAGGACATTATTTTATGATGGGAGACAATCGAAATAATTCTAGAGATAGTAGATTTTGGGAGAACAAGTACGTCCCACAAAAACTAGTAGTTGGAAAGGCAACTCACCGTATTTGGCCCATAAGCAGGATGGGCCAATTGAAATAAGTCAAAAATACACCCATGTTTGACTTAATAATTAGTACTTGTGGCCCTTATTTAACGAATAATCCACAGATAAGCTTCTTTGACAGTTGATAATAAATTCGTTTGGTAGCCTTATGATTCATGGCTCACCACTTCTTTTCTACATGGTTTATTATACACATTTGCAACAATTCACAACATATAAATGTATTAGATCTGACATAAAAACCGGTACATATTTGAACCGGTTTTTGTTTTTTTAAACTTTGTTAGCAGGATTATTGCCATATTAAGTCTAATATTATAAAATAGTAAAAGAGTTTGTTTATGGGAGGGTTTTTTGTGTTCGGTGATGGAGTAGGTGTCTTAATATCCATAGTATTTGTTGTATTAGTGCTTATTGCTTCAGAAGTTATTAGAAAGATGGGTAGGTTTTCTACAGAATTTACTAGAAAATTTGTACATATTGGAGTATCTCATTGGTGGATAGTAGCAATGCTTTTTATAAAAGACGTAAGATATGCTGTAATTGCTCCTGTCATTTTTGTCCTTCTAAATTACTTTTCTTATAAAAAGGGATTAATTAAAAGCATGGAGCGAGGCAAGGACAGTTCTGATTTAGGTACAGTGTATTTTCCGATTTCACTGATTATACTTATTATCCTTACTTGGGATGGTGGCTTACTTGGTGCGGATTTTAAATATCTAGGTGCACTTGGTATTTTAATCATGGGATATGGTGATGGTTTTGCAGCAATAGTCGGGGAAAATTACGGGAAAAGAAAATACAAGATTTTCGGCAATGAAAAAAGCCTCGAGGGCTCTATAGCAATGTTCTCTTTTTCTTTTTTAGTATCGATGATTATTTTATTGTTTTTCCTAGGGGCGATTTCTAACATTATAAGGATTTGTTTTGTCATAGCGGTTTTAGCAACCTTGACTGAAGCTTTAACACCTTATGGGTTCGACAACATTACAGTGCCGATTGTTTCTACTTTACTCGCATATTATTTTCTCAACGGCAGTCCGATTTTTTTGTTTATATACATGGCTTGTATTGGGTTTATAATTAGTTTTTTCATCGCATTTACTGCCTATAAGAAACGCTCACTGACATTGGATGGCTCCATTGGTGCCACTTTTTTAGGCACCATAATACATGCCACATCAGGTATCTTTGGTTCAATTATGATGGTACTTTTTTTCTTTTCTTCCAGTGCACTGAGTCATTTTAAGAAAAACAGCAAAAAAGAAGTGGCACGACAGTTTGACAAGACGGGCCACAGGGATATCCTTCAGGTATTTGCAAATGGCGGTGTAGGACTTATTCACTCCATTTTGTTTTATATGACAAAAAACCCGTCCTATTTGGTGTTTTTAGGAACCGCCTTTGCAGCGGCAAATGCGGACACTTGGGCAACAGAACTAGGTATACTGAACAAAAAAAATCCCCTTTCACTGCGGACCTTTAAGCGTGTGAAAAGGGGCACTTCAGGGGCTGTAAGTCTTTTGGGGACTTTTTCCGCATTTATCGGCTCAATGTTAATAGGAGTTTTTGCGACTATTGGTTTTTCCCTATTAAATATAGGTCAATTAGGTTTTGAATATATAAAGGCATTTCAAATGGTGACTTTAGGGGGATTTTTAGGGGCTGTGATTGATTCGATACTGGGTGCCACTGTGCAGGGAATCTATTATTCTGAGGAGATGAAAGGGGAAACGGAAAGAAGGAAACACAACGGCAAACCCAATTTGCTTATAAGGGGCTTGAGTTTTGTCAACAATGATTTAGTTAACTTTTTAAGTATTGGCATTTCAAGCATCATATTGGCTTCATTTGTTTAGAAGGGTGCTATAATTTTATATCAGACATGTCATAGGTAAACTCTACAAGCCGGAAGTTCATGAATATTGGTATATTACATCTTAGGGCAAGGGCCAAAGCATCACTGGGCCTTGAGTCAAGTGTTATGGATCTACCGTTTTGTTTCATATGTATTTCCGCATTGTATGTGTTATTTACTATATCAGTGATAACTATTCTTTCAAGGACACCACCCAGTTCTTCTATGGCGGATTTTAAAAGGTCCGGGGTCATAGGCCGAGGTGGTTTCACTCCCTGAATGGGCAGTGCAATATTATGAGTCTCCAGTGCCCCGATCATAATGGGCAGCACCTTTGTTTCCTCATTATCTACTAAAAGCACCGAAAAACTTCCATTCTCATCGACAGTAAGGGTTTTGACCTTTAACTCAATCATTTTATCACCTCAATTTTAGGAAAGAAAATAAAGGTCCTTTGCAAGACAATCATATCATATTTATGATATGATTTCATATTAAGATTATATTTCTAAACCCTTTGTACATACAACCTCAATATTTCTTTTAGCTAACTGGCTTATAAAATAATCAGGATTTATTGCGGCTTCCGGAGCGAAAACCCCTTTGCGAGTGATTTTTCCGCTTCCTAGCATTAAAGCACCAATTGCCAAGGGCACACTGGTGAGATTTTTCATACTGTCAGCGGCTTGGTACACAAGGTGTTGCTTTTTATTGCCTAAATATCCTCTTATATCAACTCTAATCCCTGATATGGGGACACTTGATTGTTGAACTTTTTTGAGCACAGGCAAAGCGGTTTTTAAAATATTTCCTAAAACCTGTTTCTTATTTACAGTATTGGTCAGTCCCAACCGTGCAACGATTATTGCAAGCATATTAAGGGAATTTTCCCTCAGACCCCCTTTTAGTGTTACCGTCTTTACCCCCGGTATATACAGGGGCAATGTAGCCGGTTCCGGATGGCCTAAATGAAACATATTTACAAAACCTACAGGTTCTATGAATTCCACCCTTTCCCTACTACTGCCTGCGAGAAACTTCACATGTCTGCCACTTATAAAACTTGTGACTTGACCTGTAAATATATGGATGGTATGAAGAGTAACTGCAAGCCCCACCGCATCTGAAGCACTACCGGCCCAATATATATTGATTTCTTCAACTCGATCTAATTCATCCGCACCTTTTCGCGCAAGGATATTGCTAATACCGGGAGTCCACCCTAAGCCTGTCAATATACTTAAATTCAGCCCTTTAGCCATATCATCTAAAGGCAGTATACTTTCAACTGCATCGAAATCATCACAGATGCTCACATAATTGACCTTAGCTGCAAGGGCAGATTCCACCGCAACTTTTTCGTATTTATAAAATGGTCCTAAACAACTTGCTACCACATCTTTGTTTTTCATAACCTCAATTAAAGTCTCAGGTTTATTTGCATCTATATAAGCGGCCTTTACTTTTTCCCCGAATTCATTTGCTATTTTTTTTGCAAGGGCTATATTGATATCGGCGATAACCAGTTCCTTGACCTCATTTCTATCTGCCAAATCTTCTACAGTGCGCCTACCCATATCACCGGCACCACCTAGTACCACAATCCTCATATTTTTTTCTCCCTTTCACCTTTAGATCTATGTTTTTTATACAAAGCCCTAGTCCGAATGCGGAAATTATACAAAAGTAAGTCTCATGGCAATGGGCTGTAGCCTATGTTCATTATACCCCCAGTGAATAATTTTCTCAATATAGTTTTGGTTCCTTTACCGGAAATTTTATTAAGAAAGAGTCCCTACAGTAAAATTAGTCTTCAACTGTTAATAAAATGCATGTATATCAGCATATACTTATAAAGTAACCGCAATCCATCAATTATATTGACAAAAAAAATCAGCAGCAATATAATCAATATTGTAATTATAAATAAATAACAGGAAATAACAGGTCCCACATTACATTAGGATTAGTTGTTGTGCATCTTATAAAAGGAAGGAAAGCAATATGAATACAAAATTAGCCCTTCATATAGTTGTAAATATTGCACTGATTTTGGTGTTACTGTTTATTTCGGGCTGTAATATCAATGAAAAAGCGGTCCCTGAAAAACCTGTTATTGCAGTGAGTATAATCCCAGTGAGGACTTTCGTAAAGGCTATCTGCGATAATTTAGTGGAAGTTGTAACAATGGTTCCACCAGGCCACAGTCCGGCGAACTATGAACCCACTCCTAAAGAAATGACGAAGCTTGGGAAAGCGAAACTTTATTTTGCCATAGGTGTCCCCACTGAAACAGCAAATATACTGCCAAAAGTCGAAAAAACAAAGGGTATAAAAATCGTCAAACTACAAGAGGAAGTATCAAAGGTATACCCTGACAGGGAAGTAGCTCCAGGCCAAAGAGATCCACATATATGGCTTTCCCCAAAGAGGGCGAAAGTAATGATAGAATTAATAGCCCTTGAGATGGAACAATTGGATCCAAAAAATACAGCCGAATACAGACAAAATGCCCAAAAATACATAGTTAAACTCGATGAACTGGATAAAGAACTCCAAAAAACCTTTGAAAACATTAGAAATAATAAATTCATTGCATTCCATCCTGCTTTTGGGTACTTTGCTGATGATTACGGCCTAAAGATGTATGCACTAGAAGAGCAGGGTAAGAAGGCAACCCTTCAACATTTGCGGGAAATGGTCGACTTTGCTAGAACCGAAAACATAAAAGTAGTTTTCTACCAGACAGAAATCTCAAGTAAACAAGCACAAACTTTTGCGGATGAAATCCGGGGAAAAACAGTGGAGCTTGACCCTCTTTCACCAAATTATATACAGAACCTTAAAGACATGGCTCGAATAATGTCTGAGGTGATGAACTGATGACAAAAGAAGCAGTTTGCATAGAAGATTTGTCAGTGAAATATGGAAAGACATCTGCTCTAGCGGATGTCTCCCTAAGAATCTATGAAGGTGATTACTTGGGCGTAATCGGGCCAAATGGTGGTGGCAAAACTACACTTTTAAAGGCGATCCTGGGATTGATAGCACCGGTGACAGGAAAGATAACCGTTTTTGGTAAAAGACCTGGGAAAGTGGGAAAACTCATCGGCTATGTGCCTCAAATCACTGATCTTGATAAAAACTTTCCCATCACTGTAAAACAAGTAGTGCTGACAGGTATGCTTGCTCCAACACTTCTGCCATTCCACAAGTATAGGCATAGTGATATGGAAAAAGCAGATGAATTGCTAGATGAAGTTGGAATATATGAACTCAGAAATAGAATGGTTTTTGAACTTTCAGGTGGGGAATTTCAAAAAATGCTCATAGCTAGAGCCCTTGCTACAGAGCCCAAATTATTGTTATTAGATGAACCCACCGCAAGTGTTGATGCTAATTCAAGAGAACAGATCTTTTCTTTACTCAATCTTTTAAATGATAAAATGACCATTGTTTTAGTAACACATGATCTGCTTGCTATTTCATCACATGTAAAATCACTTGCATGTGTCAATGGATACTTAGTTTATCACGGAAGTGCTGAAATTAACGAGAATATTGTCAAAGAGCTTTATGGATGTCCCGTTGATCTCATAGCACATGGTGTACCTCATCGGGTATTGCGAGAGCATGGGGAGGCCGAGTAGAATGTCTTTACAAGTGCTTCAATATCAATTCATCCAAAACGCATTCTTAGCTAGTGTTTTCGCCAGCATTGTATGTGGTATAATCGGTGTGATAATTGTAGAGAAAAAACTTGTCATGATGAGTGGAGGTATTGCCCATACATCTTATGGTGGAGTGGGCCTTGGATACCTTTTAGGCTTTGAGCCCATTATCGGAGCTTTTTTTATATCCATATGTGCCGCTTTGGGAATAGGTTATATTAAGAGAAGAAGTGGGACAAATACAGATGTAGTTATCGGGCTTTTCTGGTCACTTGGCATGGCCCTAGGGATATTGTTCATTGCCTTAATGCCGGGCTATCCGCCAGATTTATCATCATACCTTTTTGGAAGTATTTTGTCTGTATCGAGAATTGATTTGTACTTGATAGTAGTCCTTACCCTTATTGTAGTTTTGGTGATTATAGCACTATATGATTATTGGAAAGCATATCTTTTTGATGAGGAATTTGCTACTATTATAGGTATTAACACCGGTATTTTGGAATATCTGCTTTTTATTTTAATCGCCATGTCCGTTGTCGTGTTAATACGTGTTGTAGGGATCATACTAGTTTTAGCCTTATTTACAGCGCCGCCGGCAATAGCCATGCTACTTACCGATAGTTTTAGAATGAGAATGATTTTATCTACAATAATAGGCAGTATCTTTTGCTTAACAGGTCTTTGGATATCATATATTATGGATATTCCCTCAGGTGCGATTATAGTTATTTTAGCGTCAACGAGTTATTTGCTTATACATTTCGTCTTTTCGGAAGGGGGGAAAAAATGCTTAAAAGAACACCGCTTTATGCGGAACACCTAAAACTTAAGGCGAGGATGGTGGATTTTGCAGGTTTTGAAATGCCCATTCAGTATTCTTCTATAATCAGTGAGCATATGGCAGTGAGAGAAAGGGCGGGAATCTTTGATGTATCACATATGGGTGAGATTCTGGTCAAGGGCCAAGATGCAGGAGACTTCTTAAATGGTATTCTCACAAACAACATTAATAAAATAAAAGAAGGTAAAGTTCAGTACACCATCATGACATATGAAAATGGCACAACTGTTGACGATCTTTTGGTTTACAGGCTCAGCCAAGATGAGTACCTTCTTGTTGTGAATGCAGCAAATAGATTAAAGGATTATGCTCATATAAAGGACTTTGCCCCACATGGAGTAGAAGTGGAAGATGTCAGTGATAAATATTGCTTAATTGCAATACAGGGACCCGAAAGCGCAAAATTTATTGTAAAGCTACTTAGTGAAACAACACTTAAGCCCTTTAGCTTTGAAACACTGGAGTACAATGGCAGCAATTTGATTTTATCTCGCACTGGTTATACAGGAAGCGATGGTTTTGAAATATACGGTCCTCCGAAAATAATAACAAAACTATTTCGTGAGTTTGTCCAGTTAGGCGTATTACCCTGTGGTCTTGGGGCAAGGGATACTCTTCGCTTTGAAGCAGGATTGCCTTTATATGGTCACGAACTAGGACCTGATATCACACCCATCGAAGGTGGACTAAGTCGATTCATCGATTTGGACAAACCCTTTGTTGGTCGTGATGCACTTAGGGCGCAGATCCAACATGATAACAGAAGGCAACTCATTGGCTTAAGGCTCTTAGACAGGGGCATGCCCAGACAGGATTATCCAGTATATTTTGCAGGTGAGAAAGTGGGATACGTTACATCAGGTGGTTTTGCACCATATTTAAAAGAATATTTAGCAATGGCTTTGGTCAAAATACCTTCAAATGATATGATGGACAAATCCTTTGAAATCAAAATTAGAAAGAAAAACCATCGGGCGGAAAAAGTACCAATAAATTTCTTAAAACAAACCGACTAGTTTTGAAAAAGTTTATCGTAAAATTTTCCTAAAGGACTTTTTTACACTAGAATTATTATTAATACGAGGAGTGATTTTAAATGGGTCATATTCCCGAAGAACTAAAATACACAGATGAACATGAATGGATTTTCGTAGAGGATGGACTGGGAAGAGTGGGTATTACTGACTATGCCCAGGATGCTTTAGGTGATGTAGTATATGTGGAACTTCCAGAAATTGGAGATATAGTAGAAAAAGGTGAAGTTTTCGGTTCGGTAGAGTCCGTTAAAGCGGCTTCAGATTTGTATGCACCGATTTCCGGGAAAGTAGTTGAAGTTAATGAAGATCTCGAAGATAGCCCGGAACTGATAAATGAAAGTCCATATGATGATGGTTGGATGATAGTGATAGAAGCGGAAGATGAGGATGAACTTGAAGATTTATTGACTGCGGAGGAATACGAAGAACAAGTGGACGGTGAATAAAGTGAGATATATAAGCCATGCACCTTCCGAAATTCAGGATATGCTCAAGACTTTGGGTATTACCGGTGTGGAAAGTCTTTTTGAAGATATACCGAATAATATAAGACTATCCGGGGAAATGGAACTACCTGAAGCCTTAAGTGAGATAGAGTTAAAAAGAGAGTTCTTGAATCTAAGCAAAAAGAACGAGGCTGCCGATTTTGTCAATTTTATCGGAGCGGGAGCCTATGACCACTATGTGCCTGCAGTTGTAAATGCGCTACTAGGCCGCTCAGAATTTTATACTTCATACACACCATATCAGGCTGAACGCAGTCAGGGAACATTAGCGGCTATTTTTGAGTACCAAACAATGATAGCAAGGCTAACTGGAATGGATGTTGTAAATGCTTCGATTTATGATGGTGCATCAAGTTTGGCCGAGGCAGTTCTAATGGCCTCAAATATCAAAAAAAAGGACAGAGTAGTCCTTTCCGGTGCTCTCCACCCGGAATACATTGAAACAGTCAAAACCTATGGATATGGTGGCAATATCAACGTCCTGTCATCAGGTTATACTGCCACCTATGAAACAGATTGGAAGCATGTTGAAACACTTATAGATGAACATACAGCAGCCCTTGTCATAAGTATGCCCAACTTTTTTGGTGTATTAGAAGATGTATATAA
>CAYMGK010000017.1:0-18064 GCA_964389965.1 uncultured Clostridia bacterium
TCGATAGCTCAGCGGTAGAGCATTCGGCTGTTAACCGAAGGGTCGTAGGTTCGAATCCTACTCGGGGAGCCATTTTTTTATGTACTTTTATAAATACATATGATTGACCTTTTTTAGTCCCGGTGATGCTTTTATGATATAATAATCTTGAGAGTAGGGTTGCTTTCTTATAAACAAGTAAAAGAGGTTATATTAGTGGGTAAAGATGATTTTTTTACAGTAGCAAAGTCCACGGAAAGCCTATATGTTGTTAAAAAATCTAAATTTATAACAAATGTTGCACCAATTAAGGATGTTGCTGAAGCCGAAAAACTCATTGAAAAATATGAAAAAAAATACTGGGATGCGACGCACAATGTGTTTGCCTACATAGTCGGCCTAAGGAATGAAATACAAAAGTTCAGTGATGATGGAGAACCTTCCGGCACTGCAGGCAGACCAATTCTTGAGGTGGCTAAACTCAAGAAGGTTAAAAATGTCTTGATAGTTGTAACCCGATATTTTGGGGGGACATTATTAGGTGCAGGAGGGCTTGCGCGGGCCTATAGTGAAAGTGCATCAAGAGGGCTTGAAAAGTCTAAAATAATTAAAAGGATCAAAAGCAATGCATATGAAATTGTTACAGACTATAGTATGTTGGGAAAATTACAATGGGAATTAGAACAAAAAAACGCATATATTGATAATATTAGTTATACAGAAAAAGTAATAATGCTGGTATATGTTCCTCTTAGCAACAAGTTTGATTTAAAGCAATTTATTTTAAATATAACTTCAGGGGAAAGTAAAGTAAAGCATATTGGGACTTATTATATTGACCAATATAATTTATAAAATATGTAATATTTTAGATATTGTTGGGAGTGATCAGACTGAATATCGAGAAATACTGCAGTTTTTTAGTAAATTGGTTACAGGGTCGTGCTAAAAAGGCGGGAGCCAAGGGTGCGGTGTTAGGTGTAAGCGGAGGTGTTGATTCAGCAGTAGTTAGCGTCTTATGTGCAAGGGCTTTTGGTAGAAATACCCTTGGTCTGATAATGCCCTGTTACAGTGATGAAAATGATATCGTTGATGCACGTTCGGTAATGGAGAAATTTCAAATAAACTATCAAATCATTGTACTTGATAGCATTTTTGATGAGTTTTTGAGATTAGTTGACAAAAGTGAAAACAGCATTGCATGTGCCAACATAAAGCCTCGGCTTAGAATGGCAACATTATATTATTATGCCGCTATAAACAACTACCTTGTAGTTGGATCGGAAAATAAAAGTGAATTGACGGTGGGGTATTTTACTAAATATGGTGATGGCGGGGCCGACCTGTGGCCCATTGGAAACCTCGTAAAAACTCAAGTAAAAAAACTAGGATTATATCTTGAAATTCCACAAGTGATTATTGATAAAGTGCCTACAGCAGGACTTTGGCATGGTCAGACTGACGAGGACGAAATGGGAATAACCTATGATGAACTTGACAAATATATTTTGACCGGTGAGTGCTTAAATCCTGAAACAAGAAACAGAATTGAAATTTTAATCAATAAAAGTAATCACAAGCGGCAACTACCATATGTTCCTAAACTAAAGCTGTGTTAGATATATACTTAAACCAAACAAAGAGGGGGTTAAATTTATATGGCGGGTCATTCGAAATGGTCGAATATCAAGCGTAAAAAGGCAAGAATGGATGCTCAAAGGGGGAAAATATATTCCAAATTCAGCAAATTAATCATTGTTGCAGTGCGAGAGGGGGGAGCCGACCCAAATGCAAATTCACGTCTCAGGGATATAATTGAAAAAGCAAAGCAGTCGAATATGCCAAATGATAATATCGACAGGGCTATAAAAAGGGGAAGTGGGGAACTCGGCGGTGCTAACTATGAGGAAATTATGTATGAAGGTTATGGGCCGGGTGGTGTTGCTATATTACTTGATGCCACAACAGATAACAGAAATAGAACGGCGGGAGAAATGAGGCACATTTTTGATAAAAACGGTGGAAACTTGGGAGAGACAGGCTGTGTTGCTTGGATGTTTGAAAAAAAGGGATTAATTTTAATTGAAAAAAAAGATCAAATTGATGTTGATGCGATTATGATGTTGGCTATAGATTCAGGTGCCGATGATGTGGAGGAAACAGAAGATTCAATAGAGATAGTTGTGGAAATTGATAAATTAGAAACTGTAAAAAACCACCTAACAAAAAATAATATAGATATTTTTTCGGCGGAATTGTCATTTATTCCGAACACAACCATAACTCTACCTGAATTAGAAAGTGCAAAACTTGAGGAACTTTTGGAAGCCCTTGAGGAACATGATGATGTTCAAAATGTATTTACAAATTATGAACCTACGAATACTTTTTAGTGACACTCCAAAACATGTAAATAACTGTATATTATCGTGATTAATGGGCATACTATCCATCTGAAAGACCGAAGGAGGGATATGTATGCCTAAATGTCTTTTCAGATATGTCGTAGCGGTAATTTTTGTAGTTATAATGGGTTTTAGTTACGGGTATTTAAAAGCTTTTTTGCCTATAAAGAACCCTAATGAAAATATAAATCCCAATCATATTGAAAAAAACACATCTATAATGCAGGAGACAAAACTAAATCCTAGGGCAAAATTTATATACCATACATATTACTTAGGATGTGGTGATGAGCTAATCGAAGAAAAATATTTTGGTGACAAATACACAGATTGCACTAAAGACGAGTTAGCACAATTTGAAAGTGATTGGGAAATTGTAAGTTTCACACCGAATGAAGTTAAGTTGAGAAGAGAGGTTAATGGCATATGTAACAATCATTTCTATATTGGTGTACAAGACGGGTATGTATCATTTTTTCAAGGCATACCAGGTGTACAGTCAATTTTAATTGAACAAACGGATATAATTGTGGATATACTAAGGGAAGACGACAGATCGATTTTGGAAAAAGGCTTAGTTGTTAGTGATAAAGATGAATTTTTAAAAATAAGAGAAGGTTTAACAAATTAGTGGTTTTGAAAATCAAGAAGGATAATCACCCTTGTGTGTAGAAATACAAATGAGGGTGATTTTATGTTAATAATGGGAATTGACCCGGGTATAGCTATTAGCGGCTATGGCCTAGTTTCCTCCAATCGAAATAACTGTTATGTTATTGATTGTGGGGTGATAAAGACATCTCCAAAGCTTAAAATGCCCTATAGATTACGTAAGATATATGAGGGCTATACTGAAATTCTTCAAAAACATAAGCCAGATGCTGTGGCCATTGAAAAATTATTTTTTAACAAAAATGCAAAAACTATAATTTCTGTAGGACAAGCGCGGGGGGCGGCAATCCTTGCTGCCGCTTTATCAGATATCGAAGTTTTTGAGTATACTCCTTTACAAGTGAAGCAAGCAGTTGTTGGTTATGGGCGAGCGGATAAATACCAAGTTCAACGAATGATAAAGATTTTCTTTAATTTAAATGAACTGCCAAAACCGGATGATCTTGCAGATGCTTTAGCAACAGCCTTATGTCATATTAATTCATATAAGTTTCAAAATATCGTGGATAAAAGAGGATTTTAGTATGTTTGATTATGTAGAAGGTAGACTAACTCATTTGGAACCAAATTTTGCAGTAATTGATACGGGTGGTTGGGGTTTAAGACTTACTATTACTGTGTCAACATATAATAAAATTAAAATTGAACAGGATAATAAACTGAGACTCTATACACACATGGTGTTAAGGGATGATGCCGTGGAACTCTTTGGTTTTTGTGATACAGTGGAGCGACAGGCGTACATATTGCTCAATAGAGTACCTGGAATAGGCCCAAAGGCAGCTATCTCCATCCTTTCCCTTATAGATGTTGTACAACTAAAAACAAGTATACTATCTGAAGATATTAATACCCTTGTGATGGTGCCAGGGGTAGGCAAAAAAACAGCACAAAAAATTATTATCGAATTAAAAGATCGCATAAAGGATCTGCCAGTGGAGCCAGACAAAGGTATTTACGACTCCATTTTTGAAGCAAAAGAGGCGCTTATTTCTTTAGGCTTTAACCCAAAGGAAATACAATTAGTACTAGCTGATGATTCGATAGACAGTGATGATTCTGTTGAAAATATAATAAAAGAATGTCTAAAGAAACTGTCAAAATAAAGGGTGGGAAAATTGGAAGATAGGATTGTTACTCCTGCATTAAAAAGTGAACAAGAGTTTGAACTAGAGAAAAACATCAGACCATTAAGTTTTGATGAATACATTGGTCAGGACCGTGTTAAAGAAAACCTTGAGATTTTTATAAAGGCTGCTTTAATGAGGCGTGAGGCGTTGGATCATGTTCTTTTATTCGGCCCTCCGGGTTTAGGAAAAACAACTTTAGCCTACATTATAGCTAAAGAACTCGCCGTAAATATTAGAATTACCTCGGGGCCTGCTATAGAGCGGGCAGGAGATCTGGCCGCCATTTTAACGAATTTGGGAAGCAAAGACCTGCTTTTTATTGATGAAATACATAGACTGCACCCAAGTGTTGAAGAGATACTATATCCTGCAATGGAGGACTTTGCATTAGATATCATGATTGGAAAAGGACCTAGTGCCAGATCAATGAGATTAAATTTAAGTCCTTTTACCCTCGTTGGGGCTACTACCAAAGCGGGACAATTAACACCTCCTTTGAGAGATCGCTTTGGTGTAAGCCTACATTTGGATTTTTATAAAATAACCGATCTTATAAAAATAATTAAAAGAACGGCGGCACTTTTAAGAATTAACATAGAACAAAAAGCCGCCGAGCAAATCGCTCTTTGTTCACGTGGCACACCAAGGCTTGCTAACAGATTGCTAAAACGCATTAGGGATTTTGCACAGGTTCGGGGAAATGGAGTAATTACCAAGGTTATTGCAGAAGAGGGTTTAAAACTTTTAGAAATTGACACTTATGGTCTTGATCAAAATGACCGAAAATTACTTTCGGTTATTATAGATAGATTTGACGGAGGGCCAGTTGGGATTGAGTCAATTGCAGCAACACTTAATGAGGATATTTCGACAATTGAAGATATATACGAGCCTTACCTTATTCAAGAAGGCTATATTTTTAGAACAGCACGTGGTAGGGTTGTTTCTGATAAGACCTACAAATGCTTAGGCAAAAGTAATAATAAGTAGGTAGCTTTTTGAAGGGCGGGTTTTAATGATATGAAAAGATGGTTTTTGTTTTGCATTGCATTAGTTTTAGCAATTACTTTAGCTCCAATTAAAGCAAAATCAACAGAGTTGGACCTTAATAAAATAAGGGTAGGCCTTTTTTATAATAACTTGGCCCTAAATTCTTATCAGCTACATTCTAATATTGGTTTTAAGGTAGGTCTTAGAACCGACCAAGAGGACTTTATGATAATGAATTTTTCAGATAAATTATTAAATATTTACGTTACTAATTTTACTGGTTTTGAATTAAAAAAGGAAAACATTAAAAACGAACGGGATGCTTTCGGGTATGCGGCACGACTTTCTCGGGATAATATACAAAGTTACTTATTTTTCGATGGGGCTTGGTCAGTTTGGGGCAAAACCTCTAATGAACACAAATCTATGGCAAGTCCCGACGTAATTGTAATCGAGGGAATTTCAAATACTCCAGGTATTTTACTACCCTGTGAAACAGGAAAAACCATATTTTTTACAAGCACAGACCCTATAGGGATAATTTCCGTGGACAACAAAAGATATAGGGGTACATTAGAAATAGGATGGTTCGAAAAAGAAAAGATTCAGGTTGTAAATGAGCTCAGTCTTGAGGAATACTTATATGGTGTTATACCTAAAGAAGTGCCACCGAGTTGGCATAAAGAGGTGTTAAAAGCTCAAGCGGTGGCGGCCAGGACTTATGCTGTTGCAAACTTAGCAAAAAACCAGGTGTTTGGATTTGATGTTAGTGCAAGTTCTAGTGATCAAATATATGGTGGATATGATGTAGAAGATCCCAGAACAAACGAAGCGGTTGACGAAACGAAGGGAGAAGTTATGCTTTATAAAGGACAACCTATTGTTGCATTTTACCACTCTGATAGTGGTGGCCGGACAGAGGCGTGTAAGGATGTTTTCGGGTCTAATCTTTTTTACTTGCAATCTATACAGGATATGTTTGATACTAATTCTCCCCATTCAAGATGGGAATTATCCTTGTCAATGGCAGATATAAACAATCTGGCTAAATCACTTGTAAGATATACGGGGGAAATCCATGAAATATCCATTATCGAGAAGAGCCCTACAGGAAGGGTAAAGCGGCTGTTGTTAAAAGGTGATCGAGGGGAAAAAATTATTGAGGGTAGCCAGATTAGGGATATACTTCAACTAAAAAGCAACTTTTTTGACATTTTTGAAGGAACTAGTGTGCCAGTCGTCTCGATTTCCGGTGAAGCGATAAAGCAGCACATGCAATTAAAAAACAAAGCAATTATAACCGGAACTGGATTGGCGAACCTTTCCAATGAAGATATTTTTATTAAAAGCATAAAAACCTTAAAAGCTATCAGATCGCCGATTTTAGATAATACATATATCATAACAGGACGGGGCTATGGGCATGGTGTTGGAATGAGCCAATGGGGAGCAAAGGCAATGGCAGAAAAAGGGTGTGATTATATGGATATTTTGCAACACTACTATAAAGATGTTACGGTAAAGATGATATATAATACAGCCTGGTAGTTTATAAAGTATTATTGAAAAATCTTTTTGCAATCGATTTATTATCTAATCTTTCAACGGTTTAAAATAATCATTTTAATTGTGGTAAAATCCAAACAAGTTTAAGGAAGAAGTGCGGAAATGAAACTCGAAGATTTTGACTTTAATCTACCGGATGAATTAATAGCACAAGAACCAATTAAAAAGCGTTCAAAGTCAAGACTACTGGTTTTAAATAAAGCAAATGGGAATATAGAACATAAAACATTTGAAGATATTATTAAGTATTTGAAGCCTAGAGATTGTTTGGTGTTAAACGATACTAAGGTGATTCCCGCAAGACTGATAGGAAATCGTAAAAAGACTCACGGAAAAATTGAAGTGATGCTTTTAAAATCCGTTGGCACCGATTTGTGGGAAGCCCTCGTAAAGCCAGGACGGCGGGCCCAGGTAGGTGATGAATTTTTTTTTGGTGATGGGAGCCTAACTGCCAATGTTATAGGTATTACTGACTTTGGGGGGAGAGTTATAAAGTTCTTTTACAATACCTCTTTTGAGAAAGTCCTAGATAAATTTGGTCAGATGCCAACACCGCCGTATATTAAAAAAAGGTTGCAAGATAAAAACCGATACCAGACAGTGTTTGCACAAAAGTCAGGATCAGCGGCGGCACCGACGGCAGGTTTCCACTTTACAAGGGGACTTCTAAAAGCAATCCAACAAAAGGGGGTTTCGATAGTTTTTATAACTCTTCATGTTGGCCTAGGGACTTTTAGGCCTGTACATGTTGCAAATATAAAGGCACATACTATGCATGCCGAATACTACGAGATAAGTAAAGAAACGGCGAAAGTAATAAACCTTACTAAACAAACCGGTGGAAGAATATTTGCCGTTGGTACCACCTCGACGAGGGTCTTAGAAACTGTTGTAGATATAAATGGTAGAGTGAAATCTAGCAAGGGGTGGACAGATATTTTTATTTATCCCGGGTATGCTTTTAAAGCAGTTGATTGTCTTATAACTAATTTCCACCTCCCCAAGTCAACACTTATAATGCTTGTCTCGGCCTTTGCGGGAAAGGAGAAGATTTTAAAGGCATATACAGAAGCTATTGAAAATAAATATAGGTTTTTTAGTTTCGGTGATGCAATGTTAATATTTTAAGGTGGTTAAGTGAAAAATGAAAATACCTTCTAAAATCACGAAAATGGCTATAATCCTTGAAACAATACTTGCATTTTTACTTGCGCTTGGTGTAGTTATTGGTTCTATTGATATTTTAAGATATTTTAAAATCATTTATACTACGCCACCAATGGAATCCTTTCCTGTAATGCAAACTTTTTTGGGTCATATTCTTACACTTGTAATTGGTTTAGAGCTTGTTGTTATGCTTGTTAGGCATACTCCTTCAAGTGTAATTGAAGTGTTGCTATATGCCATAGCACGCAAAATGATAGTTGAGTCCAAAAGTATGTTTGACATTCTTTTGGGCATAATTGCCATTGGGGGTTTATTTTTAATTAACAAAATCTTTGATCCCGCAAGAAATTTTGTTACTGATGTTAATATTGTTAACCCAGCAACCCTTGTTAAAGATTTAAATAAAAGACTCGGAATCAATATCCCTGAAAATCTAGGCAATACTGTAGGTGGTGTTGTATCAAAACTGTGCGAAGAAACTGGGGAATGCCTTGAAAGTGGTAAAACCTTCAAGATTACTGATGCTGAAATTACCATTTTATCTATGGATGACAAACTAATAAGGGAGTTAAGAGTTGTTAAAAGAGAGGATAAGGATGGGTTTTACTATGAAATTTAATATTATTAAACGATCTACAAATACTTCTGCAAGATTAGGATCTTTGAAAACTCCACATGGCTGTTTTGAAACTCCAATATTTATGCCAGTTGGAACTCAGGCTACAGTAAAGGCGATGACCCCTGATGAACTAAGGGAAATAGGTGCCAAGATAATCTTAAGTAACACCTACCATTTGTTTTTAAGGCCGGGGCATGAGCTAATAGGGGATGCTGGGGGGTTACACAAGTTCATGAATTGGGATGGTTCCATTTTAACAGACAGTGGAGGATTTCAAGTTTTTAGTCTGGGGGGATTAAGGGAAATAAAGGAGGAAGGTGTAGCATTTAAGTCACATATTGACGGATCTTCTCATTTTATTAAACCTGAAACCTCCATAAAGATACAAAATACCCTAGGCGCGGACATAATTATGGCTTTCGATGAATGTATTCCATATCCGGCTACTTATCATTATGTTTTAAAATCTGTTCAGAGAACTACAAGATGGGCTTATAGGTGCCAAAAAGCACATAATAATGCCGAGAACCAAGCACTATTTGGAATTGTGCAAGGCGGAATGTATAGGGATTTAAGAAAGAAAAGTGTTGATGATTTGGTATCTATGGAATTTGAAGGATATGCAATAGGTGGGTTAAGTGTTGGGGAACCTAAAACAATAATGTATGACATACTCGGTTATACAGCCCCGCTTTTACCTGATTGTAAGCCTAGGTACTTGATGGGTGTAGGTGCACCGGAAGATTTGATTGAGGGTGTAATTCGTGGTGTGGATATGTTTGATTGCGTTTTGCCCACACGTATTGCACGAAATGGCACTGTTTTTACCAAGAATGGCAGACTAGTTGTCAGGAATGCGGCCCATGCTAAAGATTTTACGCCACTTGACCCAAATTGTGACTGTTATGCATGCAAAAATTTCACACGTGCATATATTCGTCATTTAATCAATACTAACGAGATACTGGGAATACGTCTAACAACAATTCATAATTTATATTTTCTTACTAATTTGATGTTGCGAATACAAAAGGCAATCAAAGATGATTATTTGTTAGAATTAAGAGATGAATTCTACCATACTTATAAAATATAGGGTTGGATGAGCTTAAAGCCAACGGGCTTATTTATCAAATGTCTAACAATATATTTATTCAAAGAAGGATATCAATATACAAGTGAAGATATTTATGTTTTATAAGACGATAAAAAAGGATTTTTTGCTTTAATATAGAATTAATAATCAAATACATATATAATTGAAGGGTGGTTTTACTTTGAATTTACCAGCTTTAATGAGCCAATTTGGGCCAATAATAGTGATTTTTGCTATCTTTTACTTTTTAATCATTAGGCCCCAGCAAAGGCGGGAAAGAGATCGCAGAAATATGCTTTCTAGTTTACAAGAAGGCAGTGATATTGTTACTATTGGTGGTATATACGGAAAAATCCTCAATTTAAAAGAGGATGTTGTTACACTTGACGTAGGTAATAAAATAAAAATCAAAGTTACAAGATCTGCTATCGGAAGTGTTTTAAAGGAGGCACATAAAACCGAAAATTAATTACAGTGATTACTTCAGTAATTTAAACAAAAGCAGGAGGGAATCTCTTGCTTTTTTTGTCATATTACACCTCCTCTAATAAATAAAGTGTAATTAAGAGGAGGTCGATCAAAATGAAAACACCGTTAAAGGACAGGAAAAACTTTCACCTTTTAAAAGTTTTGAAAGGTGTTGTCAATGCGTATTTTTTAACCATAATATTATTTTTAATCCTGGCTTTAATGTTGTATTGTACAAAATTATCGGAAACCGTGATACCGAAAGCTGTAATTATTATCAGTGCAATAAGTATATTGTTAAGTGGGATTAAGTTAACAAGAGAAATAGATGATATGGGGTGGCTACATGGTGGGTTGGTTGGTTTACTGTATATGGGAATACTTGTAGTGCTAAGTATCATGATAATGCCGTCTTTTTCTTTTAGATGGGGCACAGTTGTGGATTTATTTTTAGGCTTTATTGTGGGAATGTTTGCTGGAATATTGGGAGTAAATCTTTGAAAAAATTCCTGTATAATGTAAAGCGATAAAAAATGTCTTCTAGACCTTTTTTATCGCTTTTGGTTACTAAAATATGGGGTAAAAAAAGTTTTATGGCAGCACTTATAATTACACACTATAGTGAAACTACTTGCCTTAAAAATTTAAGGTTTGACAAGGGAATAATGCGAAGGATATAATTAAAATTGCATTAAAGTAGGGAATGGAGGAAGAAATCTAACATGAATTTAAAAACGAAAAGCCTTATTAAGATTTTAATAATAATTAGCATTACAGTAATTTTAGCATATGTGACATTTTATGGTTTTCAAATAGTAGGGTATAAGATTGTCCCGATAAAAGAAGCTATAAAACTTGGCCTTGATTTACGAGGTGGAGTATCTGTATTGCTTGAGGCCAACCCCAAACCCGGTGAAAAAATAAATGATGAAAAGATGTCCGGGGCGGAAAATGTTATACGTGGAAGAATAGATCAGCTTGGGGTTTCTGAGCCTGTTATCGTAAGACAAGGTAATACGAGAATTTTAGTGGAACTTCCTGGAGTGGAGGACTCTCAAAAAGCGCTTGAAATTATAGGGAAAACGGCTTCCCTACAGTTTATAAGCCCTGAAAATGAGGTTATTCTTACAGGTGATAATGTAAAAGATGCCAAAGCTGTTTACGGGGAGCAAAGTCAACCCATGGTAAGTTTAAAACTAGATTCAAATGGTGGGAAAAAGTTTGCAAAGGCTACGGAGAAATATTTAGAAAAACCCATAGTTATAATGCTAGATGAACAAGTCATATCTGCTCCGACTGTAAAAAACGTGATAACCAGTGGAGAAGCAGTTATAACAAATATGCAAACTATTGAAAATGCTGCTGAGTTGGCAGCTTTGATAAGAGCCGGCGCATTGCCGGTAGATCTTGAGCAACGTCAAGCCACAACTGTTGGACCAACCCTAGGAGCTGATTCTTTAAACAAAAGCTTGAAAGCCGGCATGGTTGGGGCAGCTTTGGTTTTGCTATACATGCTATTTTATTATAGATTACCTGGCCTTATAGCAGGGTTTTCCTTATTAGTATATATAATGCTTGTATTAACAATATTTGCTGCTATAGGAGCAACATTAACATTACCAGGTATAGCAGGTTTTATTCTTTCAGTAGGGATGGCCGTTGATGCAAACGTTTTGATTTTCGAAAGAATGAAAGAAGAACTGAAAGTAGGTAAAACTCTGAGAGCTTCCGTAGAGTCAGGCTTTCATCGCGCTCTTACAACAATAATTGATTCTAATATTACTACGGTTATTGCGGCTGTTGTGCTTTTGTATTTTGGAACTGGGCCAATTAAAGGTTTTGCAGTTACATTGATAATAGGTATTGGGGTGAGCATGTTTACTGCAGTTACTGTGACTCGGGTTTTACTATTAAACTTAATAAATACACGGTTACTAACAAATAAAAAACTATTCGGTGCATAAGAGGTGGAAAAAGTGAAAAGATATAAGATAGTGGAAAATAAACGTATTTGGTTCAGTCTCTCTCTTGGAATTATCGCTTTGGGTTTAATTTTTATGATTACGCATGGTTTTAATTGGGGCATAGATTTCATTGGCGGCAATATACTACATTTAGATATTCACCAATCTTATGGGCTTGCAGAGATTAGGAATACAATAGGCGAACTTGACATTAAGGAATTTGAAGCTAAGAGAGCGGGAGATACTGGGCAAGAATTAATCATAAGAACTGTGGAACTCACAAAAGAAATGCAGACAACGGTTTTAGAAACCTTAAAGCATAAATGGCCTAAAACAGAGCTTGTAAGATCAGAAACTATTGATGCTGTTATTGGTAAAGAGTTACAAAAGCAAGCTGTTATAGCACTGATTATTGCCAATATCGGTATGCTTTTATATATTACTGTTAGGTTTGAATTTGGTTCCGCTATTGCGGCAGTTTTGGCGTTGGGCCACGATATTTTGGTTGTTTTAAGTTTTTACACAATATTCAACATTCCCATAGATAGTACATTTATAGCCGTGATTTTAACTATAGTGGGTTACTCTATTAATGATACAATTGTTATCTTTGATAGAATTAGGGAAAATCTAAAAAATATGAGGAAAATTCCTTTCGATGAGGTGGCTAATCTCAGTATTCTTCAGACTATGTCAAGATCTATAAATACTTCTGTAACTACTCTTTTGGCTATTGCGGCTTTATATTTATTAGGTGGAGAAACCATAAAAGATTTTACACTGGCATTGATAGTAGGTATTAGCGCGGGCACTTATTCTTCGATTTTTATCGCAAGTCCTTTGTGGTCCATTTTTAGAGGTAAACGCAAAATAGCAAAAGCATAGATGGGGTGAATTAATGCTAAAACAAATGCTTTATGCGGGAATCGGCCTTGCTGAGGTCGCAAAAGAGAAGGCAGAAGATATAGTCGCTGAATTGGTCAAAAAGGGCGAAATATCAAAAGAAGAAGGAAGGGATATCTTAAGTACATTTAAAATCTGGGCACAAGAAGGAAGTAAAAAATTAAAGTATAAGGTTAGTGAGCATATAGAAAATACTATTTCTTCAATGAATATAGTGCGTAAAGCCGAACTGACCCAGGTATTGAAGAAACTCTCTGAGTTGGAAAAAGAACTTAAGGAAATCCGTTGTGAAAAAGAGGTCTAAATGAACCTCTTTTTTTTGTATATAAAAATCCATTAGAATGGTTCTGTCAATAAAACAAAAATGACAATATTACCTTTACCCCTAATAAAATAACTTTTTTCCGGAGAAAATACTTAGTAGGTTAAGATTGAATCATTGAAAGGGATAGATCATGAAAAAATATTCTCAGATAGTAAAACATCCAGGTAATATACCCTTATTTGATATTTTAAATGTATCAACAATAGGGGCTCTAACCGGTATTCCTATTCATGTCCATGTCGAGGGCCTCAGAGGTACAGGGAAAACCACAATTATGAGGGCATACAAAGAAATACTACCTGAAATAAATAGGATTAAAGGTTGTTTGTACAATTGCAATCCATCAAAACCCCATTGTCCGGAACATTGCAATCTCACTAGTAAAGAAATTGATAAAATTGGCATCGAAAAAATCAAGATGCCATTTTTAGAAATTTCACCTTCAGCAAAAAAAGGAACAGTTGTTGGGAGTATTGATTTACAAAAATTATCTTCAAAAAGTCATCCCGAGGCGGCGCTTTTAGTTGGAACCATCCCAAAGGCTCATCGTGGGGTTGTTTTTATAGATGAAATCAACCGTATTGCCGATACTTCACCGGAAATTGTAGATTTATTACTTGATGTAATGGGAACGAAACCTGGAAGAATACAAATTGAAGAGGCTGGTCTACCTGTCACCGAAGTACCAGCTCAAGTAAATGTGTGGGCTGCATCTAATCCTGATGAAGATCCCGGTTCATTGGAGAATATCAGACGTCAGCTATCCGACCGATTTGATTTTACCGTCAATGTGGAAAGACCTAAAGATGTTTTTGTTATAAATAGGATTTTTAGCAATGGAATACCTACAAACAACAATAACTTGGTAAAGAAAAAGACAATGAAGCTAATTGAGGCGGGGAATAATACGGATCAATTTGAACCTACAAAAAAAATTAAGGAAATTTTTTCGTCGATTTACGTAAACCACAATATAGAGAGTCTCCGGTCAATTGAAGCGGCATTGCTTGGAATAAAAATCCGAAGTGCACTGTTAGGTAGAGAACCAAATGTCGAAGATGTTATTTTTATCACACGCTATGCCTTAAGGCATAGGGTGAGCATGAAAGATTTAAGCAATATCTTGAAGGACTTAGAAAGTAAAAAAGATATAGCTAGGGACATACCAAACAACATAAAAATACCCGTCCAACAGGAAAATAAGGTATCTTTTTCATCGAAAACAATAAAAAACAATGCCAACAGGGACAATGAAACAGAAGACCAAAAACCCGGATTTTTAAGGAACTTTCTACGTAAAATTATCCGAGGTTCTAAATTAAAGGGAAGTGGAAAAACTAAGAATAACAAAATATCAAATCAAAAAGTGGAAAACATTAAGGCCCCTCCTAATAAAGCCATATCTATAGATCACTTAAGGCCTACGGAATACGTTAAAACCGAAAAGGATTTGATCTAATGAATCCCACAAATAAATTACTACTTGAAATAAAAAACAATAAGGGAGTCCGAATAGGCCAAACCGCTGTTGTCAGCCGAAAGATCCACACAATTAGTCCTAACACTCCCGAGAGTGTTAATATTATCGTCAACGCAGATGCCGGCCAAGTTTTCTACCAGCGGGCAAAACAGAATGAAATACTTCATATTGACTTATTTCATGAGATAACAAAATTTAATTTAAGGCAGCTGGCCGATTACATTAAAAATGTTTTTCTGGAAAATTCATTGGATTACTTATTAGATAATATGGATCTTCAAACGGGATCTGGTGGGGGGCGACTAACAGGGGATTTATGTTATGGAACAAGTGGAACTCTCAAAAAAAGTCACTTGAACCATGTACATGTAGCTATTCTTCTACCTGATGCGAAGTTAAACAATATCTTTTTTATAATAAACGTAATCGAAAAGGCCCTTCAAGAACAAGGTGTTGAACTTAGGAAGATTGAAAGAATAAAACATGAAGTTGGCAATAGCCCCATGGATATGTCCCAATATGCCACAGATTCTGACTCCAATCTTAAGCAAAGTATCAATCATAATGATATTGAAAGAAACGAAATCTTCCAAGAGACATTGGAGATAATTGAGCGCTTTGGGAGCCTAAGGGAAGTAGAAATGTATTTAGAAGATGTCGGAAATGCAAAAGGTTCTGCAGAAATGCCTAAAAACCTCAAAAACAGCTATGATTGTAATGATATATTTAAATATTTGAAGCAAAGGGAATTTGTAGGTAAGTCCAAAAACAAATATTCTCTTACCAATAAGGGAAGAGAACTTGCGGAATTTATGAAAAAAAATCGACGGGAATTAGAGTCAATACTTAAACAAACTATAAAAAACTCCCCTAAGTTAAATGGCCATAAGGGACTTGAGATTAATTTTCTTTATAGTAATAAAGGTAAAGGCAAAAGAAGCCAGGGCCTTCACAAGCCCTACGATCTTGAAGAATGGGGGGAGGAATTAGATGTGCCGGAAACCGTAAGGAAAGCAATGATAAGGAGTTATTTAGAAGGTGAACCCCTTAATGTGAAACAGCAAGATATGACTGCTATCAAGAGAATGCCAGTATATGGACAAGATATATGTTTGTTGATTGATGCTAGTGCAAGTATGGCGGGCTATAGGCTTACAAATGCAAAATATTTAGCAAGACATCTCATTTTAATACCACATACCCGGATAAGTATACTTGCATTTCAAGATAAAGAGGTTACCGCTTTTGTTTCTTTTACAAAAAATTATGAGACTATGGAACTGGGTATTAAAAAGATAGTGGCTACAGGACTAACCCCGTTGGCATTAGCGTTAGAAAAATGCACTGAATATATGTCAAAACAAAATTTAAAAAATCCATTAATTATGCTTATAACTGATGGGATTCCTACAGTGCCTTTGATGACTGCCGATCCTATTAGCGATGCCGTTACATCAGCGGGCGAAATTGCAAAACATAAAATTGCTTTTTGCTGTATTGGACTTCAACCGAACAAGGATTGCCTTATAAAAGTGACTAGTGCAGCGAAAGGAAAACTATATATATTAGATGAACTTGATAAGGCCAAGTTAATAGAAGTAGTAAGGGAAAGTGGCCAACTATTATAAATCGGGCTTAAGCCCGATTTATAATATTATTGATATAAAAAGAATATTGGTTTATAATTATATATGTTAATAAAAAGCTCATAAATTCATTACTTTATTAAGACTATATTTAGAGTTATAAACGGAGTATTGAGAATTCATTATTATTGAAATAACAGCGAATATTATTTAGTCTAAGATGAAAGCAGCAGGAAGTCAGACTATTGCAAACCGGGAACTGGCTCTGTTGGGAAAAACGCCGCGGACTTTTTAACGAGTCTTCTGTTTTGTAAAATAATTAGTAGGGGTTATGGAGGAGGAGAAATAAGTGGATTTAAAGCAGAGAATCAGAGTTATAGAAGGCTTTCCGAAAAGGGGAATTAGCTTTAAAGATATTACTACCTTAATAAAAGATGGAGTGGCTTTTAAGCAGGCAATTAAATCTATGGCAAAAATATTGCAACATAAAAAAGTTGATTTGATAATAGGTCCGGAAGCTAGAGGGTTTATAGTGGGTGCACCACTTGCTTATGAAATGGGTGTAGGGTTCGTGCCTGTGAGAAAAAAAGGTAAACTACCGGGAAAAACCATTGAAAGTAAATACAAACTTGAATATGGGACAGATATTATAGAGATGCATGAAGACGCAATTGAACCAGGCCAAAAAGTTGTAGTTGCTGATGATCTTTTGGCAACCGGTGGTACAATATTTACTACCATTGAGCTTATTGAAAAACTCGGCGGGGAGATTTCCGCAGTGGTTTTTCTAATTGAATTAACAGATTCAAATGGAAGGCGGCACTTGGCGAAGTACGATACTTTTTCGCTTATAAAATATTAGGTTGGTTAGAGGTGGAAAGTTTGGGTTTGGTTTCGTTGGAAAAACAAATTTTGTCTTATAGCCCTTCGGCTGATATTGACATTATAAGAAAAGCTTATGACTTTGCCAAAATGGCCCATAGCGGTCAGCATAGGGCTTCTGGTGAGTTATTTATAATCCACCCCTTGGGAGTTTCGAAAATACTAGCGGAGCTCGAACTGGACATACTTACTATAGCGGCGGGTTTATTACACGATGTAGCAGAAGATACTGATTATTCAATAAAAGATATTGAAAGGGGCTTTGGAGCTGAAATTGCTCTTTTGGTAGATGGTGTTACAAAATTAGGCAAACTTGAGTTCAAAACCAAAGAAGAGCATCAAGCGGAAAATCTCAGAAAAATGTTTTTCGCTATGGCAAAGGACATACGAATTATACTAATAAAGTTAGCAGATAGGTTACACAATATGAGGACTTTAAAGTCCATGTCTGAGGAAAAGCAGCGGGAGAAGGCCATAGAAACCATAGATATCTTTGCACCGTTAGCGCATCGCTTAGGTATTTCAAAAGTAAAATGGGAATTAGAAGATTTAGCTTTCAGGTATCTTGAAACAGATCATTATTATGAACTTGTAGAAAAAGTCGCGAAAAAAAGACAAGAAAGAGAAAACCATATCAATAAAATGATCGAAATTCTCGAAGACCGGTTACTATCTTCAGGTGTTAATGCAGAAATACAGGGTCGGCCTAAACATTTTTATAGTATATATAAAAAAATGAAAAGCCAAAATATAACCTTTGATCAAATTTATGATTTAACAGCTGTTAGAGTGATAGTAAAAACGGTAAAAGATTGCTATGGTGCTTTAGGTG
>CAYMGK010000018.1:0-10992 GCA_964389965.1 uncultured Clostridia bacterium
TTTTGGATATTCCGTAAGTTTCCATAGCACACCCGTCAATTAAAAGAACCCTTTTCCCTAGATTTTGAAGTACTATGCCCATATTAACCGATAAGTTTGTTTTACCCACACCACCTTTACCACTTGTCACACAGTAAACTCTCACACTTCCACCTAAGCTTGTAGGGGGTTTTTTCCGGGCCATGATTTCCCTTAACTTTAGAGCCTGTTCATACATTTTCAATTTCCCCCAAAATCATATCTGCAATTTTGCTTGCGGAAGCTATTTCTATGTCATCTGGAACATTTTGGCCTGTTGTTACGTAAGATAATTTGCATTCAGCAATTTTTAAAGCATTTAAAACCATGCCATAAGACTGTGTTTCATCTAGTTTTGTTATTATAATTTTATTATACTGTAGCTCTTTGTATTTATCCAATATACCAAGCATATCCCTGTTTTTTGTTGCCGCACTAATCACTACATGAACATCATTTGGATTAATCATTTCAAGTAAGTTTTTAATTTTTTTTATCTGCATGCGGTTACTTGGATTAAAACCCATTGTATCTACTAGTAAAAGATCATAGTTGCTAAATTTCGTTAATATATTATCGATATCTTCAGGCCTATATACGACAAATACCGGTATTTCAAGTAGGTCACCATATAGCTTAAGTTGTTCTATGGCACCAACTCTAAAAGTGTCAATTGTAGCCATGGCAACTTTTTTGTTTTTATAAAGAGAAAAATGCGTGGCGAGTTTAGCAATGGTTGTCGTCTTTCCTACACCTGTTGGCCCTATGAAAGCCACGATATTCCCGCTTCCTGACAATTTTATAGGTTCAATTACATCAACAAAAGAAGCGATTTTTTGTTTTATTGTGCTATATACTTTTACTTTATTGTTTATATCTGCATCCGAAAGAGATGTTTTAGTGTCAGAAATAATTTTATGTATAATATCCGGTTCAACTTCCATTTCGTGCATTCTATTGCTGTACTTTTTTAAAGGCAATGGAATGTCTACGTCTAATGATAGTTCCTGTTGTTTTTGACCTATAAATAATTTGTTAAGTATGGTTTTGACTTCTGCAATATCAGTTTTTATTCCATCGATTTCAGACGTGGATTTTTCTGTTTTTAAGGGAAGCTCCGGTAACGTAATTAAATTCGGTTTTTTAGATATGTCAAATGATCGCTTTATTTCATTAGCTGCAACAACCTCAACCATTCTTTTCGCAAATAGTCCCATTAATCCGCCTTTTTTTATGTGCTTTGTCTGTAAAATCACCGCATCTTTCCCAAGATCTGTTTTTACTTTATAAAACGCTTCTTGTACAGTATCAGCTACATAAGTTCTTATTCTCACTTCAAAGTCACCGTCCCTACTGATTGTACTTCAACCCCCGGTTCAAGTTCATTATAGGACAGAACCGGTAAAAATGAAATGTAATCTTCGATAATTCTTTTAAAATAAACCCTAACCATTGGATTTGTTAGAACTATTGGGGATATATTTTTTGTATTCAAATCATTGACTATTTTAATAAGCGAATTCTTGATTTTTTGGATCATAGTGGGTTCCATTGCTATATATGAACCTTGATCATTTTGGCGAATAGAATTTAAAATTAAATCTTCTACTTGGGCATCCAATGTGATAACCTGGGCGAATTTATCTGTTACAAAGCGCTCAGTAATCACTCTTTTCAACCGCTGTCTTACGTACTCAGTCAATACATCTGGGTCTTTTGTCAATTTGGCATAATCACCTAGTGTTTCAAGTATTGTAACAATATCTCTAATTGGAACATTTTCCCTAAGTAAATTAGATAAAACCTTCTGTATTTCACCAATCGTAATTATTTTAGGCACAATATCCTCTATCAATGCAGGATAATGTGACTCTAAATTGTTTAATAATTTTTTAACTTCTTGCCACCCAAGTAGTTCATGAGCATATTGCTTTATAATCTCAGTCATGTGAGTGGCGAGCACTGAAGAGGAATCAACAATCGTGTACCCTTTCATTTCGGCAATTTCTTTCTTATCACTGGATATCCATCGGGCTGGAAGACCAAAAGCAGGTTCTTTTGTCCTAATACCCTCTATCTCAATAGGACCACCTGTTGGATTCATAACCATGTAATTTTCGGGTCGTAATTCCCCTCGCGCGGCCTCAATACCTTTGATTTTTATAATGTATTCATTTGGTTTAAGCTGTATATTATCCCGCAATCTTATCATAGGAACTACCATACCTAAATCCAACGCACATTGTCTACGTATCATTACTACACGATCAAGTAAATCTCCTCCTTGGTTAGCGTCAGCCAAGGGGATAATATTGTATCCAAATTCAACCTCAATGGAATCCACCTGTAATAATGAATAAATGTTTTCGGGCTTTCTCATTTCATCTAGTTCCTTTTCTTTTTGAAGTTGTTCTGCTTCTTGGTCTTTTAAGTTAGATGCCTTTTGTAGTGTCAAGCTCATATAACCAAGTGTCCCGGCTAAGATTATAAATGGAACAAATGGTAATCCGGGAATT
Organism: uncultured Clostridia bacterium; assembly: GCA_964389965.1. Taxonomy (GTDB): domain Bacteria; phylum Bacillota; class Thermosediminibacteria; order Thermosediminibacterales; family Tepidanaerobacteraceae; genus DUNY01. Next base: position 2,535 of record CAYMGK010000018.1, read on the forward strand.
ACAGCAAAAAAAACCAAGGCCCCAGCAGATAAAAGTAACAATTTAGGGTAAGCGGATAATTGTCGCATAAGATCGTCACCAAGATGTCCAGAACCGGCGGCTTTTGTGACAACTACACCTGTCGCTGTAGAAATCAAAAGGGCGGGAATTTGGCTAACAAGACCATCTCCTACAGTTAAAAGAGTGTATCTTCTTAATGCATCTGAAAGCTCCATTTCTTGTATTATTACTCCGGTAACAAGGCCACCAACTACATTTATAATAGCTATTATAATACCTGCTATTGCATCACCTTTAACAAATTTACTGGCACCGTCCATAGCACCATAAAAGTCCGCCTCTTTTTGGATCTCCTGCCTTCTTTTTCTTGCTTCACTTTCGCTTATTACACCTGCATTCAAATCGGCATCTATGCTCATTTGCTTTCCAGGCATGGCGTCTAATGTAAACCTAGCCGCCACTTCAGCTACTCTTTCTGCACCCTTAGTTATAACAACAAACTGGACAGTGACAATAATTATAAAGATAATAAAACCCACTAAAGGATTGCCTTTAACTACAAAATTCCCAAAAGACTCTATCACTTTACCGGCATACCCATCAATCAAAATAAGTCTAGTAGACGACACATTGAGTGATAGCCTGAGAATTGTTGTCAATAGTAAAAGAGAAGGAAATATAGAAAAATCGAGGGGTCTTTCCATGTTCATTGAAATTAGTAGAATTATCATTGAGAAGGTTATATTAAATGCTAACAAAATATCAATTAATGGTGCCGGTAACGGCAGTATCATCATTACTATTACCAAAATGGCCATTATGGCTATTATCACATCACCATACTTCATTTTAGGGCCTCCCCCTCTCTTTTAGACTGTAGACAAAAGCGAGTACTTCAGCGACTGCATTATATAATTGTTCAGGTATTAAGTCCCCTATTTCGACTGTTCTATACAGTGTCTGAGCAAGCACTTTATTCTCCACAATTGGCACTTTTTTCTCTATCGCAATCTCCTTGATTCTTTCAGCAAGTTTGTTAGCCCCTTTTGCAATAACTATCGGAGCGGTGTGTAATGAAGCATTATAAGCTAGTGCTATTGCATAATGTGTAGGGTTAGTAATAACAACTTCCGCTTTTTCCACATCACGCATCATTCGGCTACGGGTCATTTGTCTTTGTATTTGCCTAATTCTAGATTTTATTTGCGGGTTACCTTCCACTTCCTTGTGTTCTTCCTTAATATCCTGTTTTGACATCATAAGGCTGGTCTCATATTCACGCCATTGATATAGATAATCAAAGATCGACATAATAAACAATGTTAATGTTGCTTTTATGCCCATTTCAAAAACTATATTCAAAATAAGTTCTATTACTTCGGGTAAATTCATATCGAGCATAAGTGGAAATAGGTTTTTGTATTTATTTATTGCAGTATAAACAACATAAGCAATAATTAAAATCTTAATAATGGATTTTATTAATTCTAACAAACTGCGTCGGGAAAAAATGCGGCTAAATCCTTGTATCGGATTGATTCGCTCCAGTTTAGGCGCAATAGGTTCAAAGCTTAACACAAATCCCACTTGTAAATAATTTGAAAGTATGCAAATTCCGGATACACTCAGTGCAATTGGCAAAAGGGTTTTACCAGCAAAAAACAAAGTTTTGTTTAAAACCGCTTTAATCCCTCTAAGGTTGAACATATCTTCTTTATTTATAAGCTCCGTCAACACATAATTGAAAAACATAATTATATTTTCAACTATATTTTCCCCGAATATCCTAAATGACAAAAAACCTGTCAAGAGAACTAGGGCAGAATTTAATTCTCTACTGGAAAACACCTGGCCTCTTTCGCGTGCTTTTTGTCTTCGCCTGGGAGTAGCTTTTTCTGTCTTTTCTTGAGCAAATAATTGCAAATTCATGGATTTACCAACATTTCACGTATCATTAAAAACATTTTTTCATAAACACCATTATAAATTACATCAATTATCACAAAGTACATTGGAAATACTATGATCATTCCTATTATCCCAACAGTTATTTTTACCGGAAGGCCAACAATAAACACATTCATTTGAGGGACTGTCCTAGCGATAATACCTAAAGCAAGGTCCGTCAAAAAAATAATGGCTACAATTGGTAGTGCTATCCGAACGCCTAGTAGAAACATATCCTTAAAACCTATTATTACTGTATTCAATAATTCCCTTCCATAAATGGCCTTGCCTATAGGGAGTAATTCATAGCTCCTGATGATTGTTGAGATCAACATATGGTGACCGTTAACTGACAAAAATAATAATATTGTTATGATATAGTAGTAATTTCCCATAAGCGGCACTTGGGTGTTACTTTGGGGATCTAAAACATTCACTATCCCAAAACCCATTTCAATGTCAATAATCTCTCCTGCAAGATATATTGATGAAAATAATAAAAAAGCTGAATAGCCTATAGATAATCCCACTATAAATTCTTTCAAAGTAGCTGTCATCAAATCCCATAAATCATAGTTTAATTCTAGATCCGGAATCATTGAGTATACAAGGATAGAAAGTAATCCAGCAAGACCGATTTTGACTTGTAAAGGGATTTCACGTCTGCCAAAAACAGGTGTCAATATAAAAAAACTTGAGCACCTAAACAAAATAAGTAAGTACTTTATTAAAGCAGTTCCAAGGTTTTTGTCCAATTTTATTGCCTCATCTTCATCTAATTTATCAAGTATGGAAGTTCTGCAAAAAGGTTTTGGGTGAATTGTGTAATAACAGATAACATCCACGGCCCGAATAGTATTACGGAAATCATAATCGCAATTATTTTAGGTACAAATGTTAGTGTTTGCTCCTGTATTTGTGTTGTAGCCTGAAGGATGCTGACAATAATTCCAACTAACATGCCTATACTTAACATAGGGATTGAAACCAACAAAACTGTTGCAAGTGTTTCCCGTGCAAGATATATTACTGTTTCTTGGGACACTTTTTGTCACTTCCTTATTAATTTTAACGAAATCCTGATAGAATGGAGTTTATCACTAAATTCCATCCATCCACCATAACAAATAACAATATCTTAAAAGGCAAGGATATCATTATAGGCGGTAACATTAACATTCCCATCGACATTAAAGTACTTGCTACAATCATATCTATCGCTAAAAATGGCAGAAAAATTGCGAAACCCATCTGAAATGCGGTTTTTAATTCACTTATTATAAATGATGGAATCAGTACATAAGTAGGTATATCTTCAAGGGAATTTATGGGCTGTTCAAGTTTAGCATGATACAAAAAAAGGGCCAGATCTTTTTCCCTTGTTTGCCTGAACATAAAATCACGTAAAGGGACTTGAGCCTTTTCAAGAGCTTCTAGTATATCTATTTCCTGATTAATATACGGCTGAAATGCCTGGGAATTTATTTCACCCCAAGTAGGTGCCATAACAAAAACCGTCATGAATATTGCAAGTCCAATTAATACTTGGCCTGAAGGAATTTGTTGGATACCTATTCCGTTTCGCACAAAAGAGAGCACGATTATGGTTCTAGTAAAGGAAGTCAGCAGTACAAGTATCGAAGGGGCTAGGGACAGTATTGTCAGTAACAGTATAATTTGTAGTGTCAAAGCAACATCACTTTGAGTCTCGGCGGGTGAAATGAAAGGGAAAGATGGTATCGGTATATCCTCTGGGGCAGCATATACGATTTTTCCGTGGCATAAAAGTAAAATGCCCATGTAAATTAGTTTTCGTATTGTGTTTTTGCTTAACTTCATTTTGACCCACCGTGTTTGGTTTGATTAGTAGTACCTTTGATTTTACTTAGGTACTGGCTAAGATAACCTGCGAAACCTTTATCATAACCTTCTTCATTTGCTTCTGCCTGTTTTATTAATTCCGTTTCCTCTTCACCAAGCTTTTCCAATAGATATATACTCTCTTTTGTTACCCCAAGAACCATAAATCCTTGCGGTGATTTTATAATATAAAGGCCTTTTTCACTGCCAAGAGATAAACTATCCACTACCTCCATATATTTACTTCTTACGATCATTTTCATTTTATGCTTACCTATCCATCGAGTAGTCACATAAACTAGTACGGCAACACCAACAAAAAGTAGGAAATACACTATAAAAGTTGCAATATTCCCCGTTACAGAGGAATAATGATTTGATATACCTCTGGGAGAATCGAATTCAAATTTTTTAATATCATCAATATCCGTTGGCTTCGCAGATATTTGAATCTCCACAAAAAACACAAAGATTAGGGAAAATACAATTAAACGAATTATATTTTTTTTCATTAGAATTCCTCTTTTTTTAGTTTAAGGCTTTTTTTACTGCTTCGACCACTCTTTCAGGTTGAAAGGGTTTTACTATGAAGTCCCTGGCGCCAGCTTGAATAGCATCAATAACCATAGCCTGCTGGCCCATAGCTGAACACATTATAATCCGCGCTGCCGGGTCATTTGCCTTTATCCTCCTTACTGCTTCAATTCCATCCATTTCGGGCATGGTAATATCCATAATAACTAGATCAGGTTTAAGTTCTTCATATCTTTTGATAGCTTCAACCCCATTTTCTGATTCCCCTGATACATTATAACCATTTTTAGTTAGGATGTCTTTAATCATCATCCTCATAAAAGCGGCATCATCTACTATTAATATTCCTCCCATTATACTCACCCTCCCATTACTGTAGACTCTTAACCCTATCAATAGAGTTGATTATTTCTGTTATTCTAACACCAAAGTTTTCGTCTATAACCACTACCTCGCCTTTAGCTATTAATTTTCCATTGACTAAAATATCAACTGGTTCGCCGGCCATTTTATCAAGTTCAACAATGGTTCCGGGAGATATTTCTAAAATTTCCTTTATCGCCTTATTTGTTCTACCTAGTTCAACGGTAATCTCTAGGGGAACATCCAGTATTAAATTAAGGCTTGAGCTTTGAAGAGGCGGTGACTCTTCTTTAAAAGCATTAAATGCAACAGGTTTAACTGTCACTCCTGTTGGACTTTTTTGCCCTTGTTTTTCTATACTATCTTGCATTTGTGCATGATCAATATGTATTTGTTCAGTGTCTCCTTTGGTTTTTTGTTCGTGTTCATCAACAACAGACCCGCTCGAAGTAGACAGAGTAAGAAGCTCTTTTGCCAAATTCTTTGCAAAAGGGATCTCCATTAACTGCATTATTTCGGTTTTTAAAAAATCCCCTACTTCCATTGTAAAAGATGTATTAATTATATCTTCAGATTCATTAAAATAACCCTCCAAAGAATCTGCCGCTAAATTAATCTTGGTCAAGCGCGGCGGAGAAATAACAATATCCTTTTTAAGCATTGTTGATAAGGAGGTTGCTGCAGATCCCATCATTTGGTTCATGGCCTCACCAACAGCACTCATGCTCATATCATCCAATTCAAGAGCCTTATTGGAACCGTCCCCTCCCATCATAAGATCAGCTATTATTTTTGCGTCTTTTTCTTTTATTATCATTATATTGCTGCCATTAAGACCTTTCGTGTAAGAAACTTCCACGCTGATAAACGGGATGGGATGAGCCTCCTTTAATTTTTGTATATTAGTAATACAAACTTTCGGGGTAGTTATGAGAACCTTATTTCTTAATAAAGAATAAAGGGTGGTAGCGGAAGTCCCTATGGAGATATTGCCAATCTCCCCTAAAGCATCCATTTCCGCTTTTGAAATTTGACTGCTTTCAATTGCTTCTTGAGTTAGTTCTTTAATTTCCTCCGATGATAGCAACTGCTCATCCATTGACCCTGTCCCCCTCTCTAATCACTTTTTGAACTTTAACTGCTAGCTTGTTGTGATAAGCACCAATAACTCCGGAATATTTTAATTGATCTTTGACATAAATATCAGTCCCATCCCTTATACTTTTATCCAGAGCTATAACATCCCCGACTGTTAAATTAATAAATTCACCAACAGTAATACGGGCTTTGCCGAGCTCTGCTCTTATTTCTGTTTTCATATTACATACCTTGTCAGTAATGAATTTTTTGGTTGTTTCCGATTGTTCTCTTTTACTGGTTGATAACCATATCCTTGTAGAAAGTTTTGAAATAACCGGTTCCAAAGTAATATGGGGCAAGCAAATATTGACCATACCCTCCGTCTTACCTATTTTTGTATTAAATGTAACTAACGCTACAGCTTCGTTGGGAGAAACTAATTGTACAAATTGAGAATTCGTCTCAAGTTTCTCCATAGTTGTTTTAATATCTGCAATGTCCTTCCAGGCATCGCTCAGTATTTGAGTCATTTTCTTAAATACTCTTTCTATAATACCATTTTCTATTTCAGTTGGTTCTCTCAACTGTTCGTTATACTCCCCTGTCCCCCCCAACAATCGATCAATAATAGCAAAGGCGACAGACGGATTTACTTCAATAATAGCTGCCCCTTTTAATGGTGAAAAGTCAACAACCGCCATCAAGGAAGGGTTTGAAACAGAACTAATAAACTCATTGTACGTCATCTGTTCAACGAAAAAAACATTTATTTGGGCAAGCGTTCGGAGTTGGGCGGAAAGGTAAGTTGTAAGCAAACGTGCAAAATTCTCGTGAATCATGCTTAAAGTCTGTAGTTGCTCTTTTGAAAACTTATTAGGTCGTTTAAAGTCGTAAATTTTAATATCTTTATCTGTTTCCTTGCTTTTTATTTCTTCAGCCTTTACTTCTCCGGTGGACAAGGCAGTTAATAAGGCATCTATTTCATTTTGAGAAAGTATATCAGACATAATATTCGCCTCCATCCACTCAATTTACAATAATGCTAGTAAAATACACGTCATTAATACTTCCATTACTTAAGGTTTCATTTAATGCTTCTTTTATTTGCCCTCTTAGTTCTTCCATACCCTTATTATCTTTAACAAGGTCGTGTTTTTTGGATCTAAGTATAGCAAATATTTTATCTCTTATTTCACTGTCTTTAAATTCAAGTTCTTTTTCCGCATCCCTATTATTCAATAGATAGACTAAAGACAATTTAATATACCCCTTATCTGCCAAATTTGTAAGAAATTCGCCTGCATCATATGTTATATAATTCTGGACTTCAACACTTTTTTTATTGCCACCGCCTGCGAAATTTTTTGCTACAAAATAGGCAACTCCTGTAGTCATCAGCATTAAAATAAATAGTACCAAAACTATTAAAACTATATTTTTTACCCTATTACTATTTTTTTTGGGGGGTTGCGTTGCCAATTTTTCTCCTCCTTTATTTAGGTTCCTCTGCTTCTGATGTGGATTTTAGAATTATTATATCTACCCGTCTGTTGAGTGCTCTGTTTTTTGCCGAATCATTAGGTGCTATCGGCCTGTACTCGCTGTAACCTGCTGCCGACATAATATAAGGTGATAAATTATGCCCCTCAATCATGTACTTGATAACATTTACAGCTCTTGACGTGGACAATTCCCAATTTGAAGGAAATTCCTTTGTACTTATCGGCAAATTGTCAGTATGCCCCTCTATTCTCAAATGTCTATGGCTTTCAATAAGCAGTGGTGCAAGCTTATCTAAAATAGTCTTGGCATTATCTTTAATATTCGCCTTGCCTGAATCAAATAACACTCCTTCAACAAATCTAATGAGTAGACCACGTTCATCTAAATCTACTTGTATACCACCCAGATTGTCTTCATCGATGATTTTTTGAACCCTTTTCTCCAGTAATTCAAGTTCCCTTTGCTCCTCCGCTGAAGCTAAGAAACTTTCTATATCCCCCGCCTCTATAAAATCCTCCTCTTTCAGAGTCATTCCACCTTCAATTATTCCTAAAGAACCTTGCAATGAAAGCATTGCTATGTCAAATTTGTGTTTGTCAATACTTGAAAGAGAGAATAGTAGCACAAAAAATATAAGGATCTGTGTAATCAAATCTCCGTATGTAGTCATCCAAGCAGGGGAGCCTGGTGATTTATCATTGTTTTTATAGTTGTGTCGTCTGCTGCCAGGCAAAATCTTCACCGCTTTCAACTTTCTTATTTAAGCCCATATTATTTCTCGTAGCAGGAGACAAAAAAGCCTTGAGTTTTTCTTCTATTATTCTTGGGTTTTCCCCGGCTTGTATCGACAACATACCTTCAATCATCACTTCTTTTATAAGTATTTCTTCACGGCTTCTAACCCTTAATTTCCCTGCAATCGGTATGAAAAATAAATTTGCTATTAACGACCCATAAAAAGTTGTAATTAAGGCAACAGCCATACCGGGTCCTATTAGTTCAGGGCTATCTAGATGTTTTAACATGTTTATAAGGCCTATAATTGTGCCAATCAAACCAAATGCGGGAGATAATGTACCCATTGTTTCAAAAATACCTTGACCTTCCCTATGCCTTTCCTCCAAAAATGCAAGTTCTGTCTCCATTATGTTCTTTACTAGATCAGGGTCTG
>CAYMGK010000018.1:11002-17920 GCA_964389965.1 uncultured Clostridia bacterium
TACCTTTTTCCATGAAATCATCATTTAGTTGGTATGCCGCATCTTCCAAGGCCAATAAACCCTCTCGTCTAGCTGTTTCGGCAAGACTGATGATTCTTTCAATTACATCTCCGGCTTCTAAGGGTTTCTCTGTTAGCACGATTTTAAATACTTTAACTACACTAGCCAACTTTGATAAAGGATAATTGACTAATGTTGCCGCTAAAGTGCCACCAACAACAATCAATGCTGAAGGAAGATCAATAAAAGCTTTTAGTGTTCCCCCCATATAAATGGCCCATATAAACAGTATAATGCCACTTATTATACCTATAATCGTTGCTAAATCCATTTTAAGCAGCACACCCCTTCATTCTTTACAAATATCGCTACAAAATATATTCTTTTTGTATTCTACAACCTTTTTTATGATTTCAGCTACATTCTCCAAAACTATGAGTTTTTTATCCGTAGACAGTGTCACTACAGTATCAGGTGTAGCCTCCACAGTTTCAATCAGTTCCGCATTAAGCACAAATTTTTTACCATTAAGTTTAGTAAGTTCTATCATTTCGGGATACCTCGTTTCCGGGCCTGATAAAATCAAGCCCGGTTATTTGTTTTATCGTTTCATATTGACTAACTCCTGCAACATTTCATCAGAAGCAGTAATTATCCTTGAGTTTGCTTGAAAGCCCCTCTGTGTTATTATCATCTGAGTAAACTCCTCTGAAAGGTCCACATTGGACATTTCTAGGTATCCAGGAGCTATTGCACCACGCCCACCCGTGCCACTCTCACCTACTTGGGGTTCACCGGAATTGTTTGAATAACGGTACATGTTTTGACCAGCTTTTATCAGACCAGAAGGGTTATCAAAATTAGCAAGGGCAACTTGGGCTAATTGTCTGCTGTGGCCATTATCAAAAATACCGGTTATAACACCTGTTGTATCTGTTGTAACATCTGTGAGAGTCCCCGCCGGATACCCATCTTGATGTGAAAGGTCAATATTTGTTTCTTTTGCATATTGAGTAACACCGGAAAAATCAATTTCTATTGTCATGGTAGCTGCACCATTCTCTAAAGTGATTTCTAATGGGGCATCTGTACTGCCTTCAACACTATCAATACTTCCATCTTCAGAGAAAGTTAAAGTACCGGAGGCGTTATCTAAATTGTCATCATTTAGATCAATTGGAATAATCGTATAGCTCCATTCGTTTTCCTCGGTTTTTTCGAATGTAATCGACAAATTATGTGCAATTCCTAAAGAATCGTATACTTTAAATGGCAGTGAATATGTATCACCTTCTTCATCCCCATCGGTTTTGGCTGTTTCAGCATTTAGATTTTTAGCAAATTTTATTTCCGTAGTAGCCGATGCAGGAATCATCATACCCTTTCTGATTTCTATACTGCCCCTTGCTTGCGGTGATTTATCCCTTGGAATTGTATGATTGATTTTATCCTGCCATCCCATGACCATTAAACCTGTAGCAGTATTTATTAAGTTTCCATTTCTATCAAATCCAAAGTTCCCGGCACGTGTAAAATACTCGTCGAGACCTTGGCCCACGATGAAAAACCCCTCACCTTCAATTGCCATATCTGTCATATTGCCTGTAGACTCAGCACTGCTTGGTGAGTGTATTGTGTCTATAGAGGCTATTGTCATACCTAAACCGATCTGCATGGGGTTTGTCCCACCGCGATTTCCCTGAGGCGATGCCGCTCCACGCATGGTTTGACTTAATGTATCTTGAAAAATAGTCCGGCTTTTCTTAAAGCCAACTGTATTGACGTTTGCGATATTATTTCCGATAACATCCATCTTTGTCTGGTGATTTCTAAGGCCAGTGACCCCAGAAAACATTGACCGCATCATAGATTTTTCCTCCTTCTTATTTGGTGCCTGCCCCCTCAATCAGTCGGGAGCCTAAAGCCTCCTTGCGGTCCGGCTTACACGATTACGGCACCATCTATATTCGTAAAAACATTCCCTTTCATACTTGCCTCATCCATAGCCGTAATAACGGTTTTGTTCTTTACACTTACCACAAAGGCTAGATCTTTCATTAAAATAAGTGATTCTTTAACACCTTTTCGCTCCGCTTTTTCAACAGCATCATTAAGGATATTTTTTTGATTATTTGAAAGTCTTATATTTCGTGTGTTCATGCGCTTTTGAGCGTGCTTTGATATTTTAAGCTCTTTTTCTCCAATTTTTTTACGAAGTAGTTGATTAAAACTATCTCCTGAAACCCTTTTTGGTTTTTTTACCCCTACTCCAATTGGCGGAACATTGATGTTCACTTTAGAGTGTATTCTTTGATAATCTTGCATTTTGTCCCACCTCTTCTATCTTAGCTCTGCTATGTTTTCAATGGGCACTTTAATTTCATAACCCTCATCATCAATTATCAATCTAGCTGATCCTTTCTCAAAGACCACTCCCTTTATAATGCCCTTTACTTCCCTTTGCTCAATTATCGCTTTCGCCGTTTTGCCAACAGTGCTAATAGCAGATACACTGGCAAGTTGTGCATTGATATTTTGCATTTGTTCTAAGGAACTGAACTGGGCTAATTGGGCTATATATTCTTTATTATCCATAGGTTCTAATGGATTTTGGTATCTCAACTGAGTGACAAGTAATTTTAGGAAATCATCTTTTCCTAGATTTGTAGTATGTGTTTTTTGTATCTGGCTTTCAGCATTATATACTGAAGTAACTCTCTGCATTTTTTCCCTCCTCATGCAATATAATTAACCTTACTGTCATCTCCCCATAAACTATAGTAGTCGTCAATGAAATCATCATAGGCCTTTGATTCATGTTTGTAAACCCAGGCAAATTTTCTGTCTTGATTATGGTTGTTGCCGCCTGCTTGCTGATTAAATGCACTCATTTCAAACCCATCGGACATTTCAAATACATTTACCTCAGATAAGTTGTAACCCTGCTCTCGAATCTTATTTTGGAAATCAGAAACATGGACTCTTAGCATAGTTTTTACCTGAGTGTTATTTACAAAAAACTCAGCTTTTATCTTGTCTTTGTCTGTAAATACTTTGATCAAAACATCTCCGAGATAGTCGGGTTTTAGTCTGATATTTACTTGTTTAATTCCTTCCCTGATAGATAAATTCACTTTATCTACCAACTGTTCGAAAATATCGGAAAGCTGATGACTCACTGTTGAATGTATAGTTATATCCGGGTTGGTTTTTTCAATTGCTACAAAATGTTGTTCCTGTACAGTAAAAAATGAGGTGTCTCGATGCCGAAAAACAATGTCATCCGCATGTTCAACCTGTGTGCCGGAGAGGACATTTTCAGCATTAACTTTTTTATTGCTATGTTCTTTTACATTGATAGAAAGATCCTGGTGGTCGTGTTTTGAGTAATGTGATTGCGGTTTTGCCATTTCGGCATTTCCGCTCTCATCTTTAATTGGCAACTCGGGTGTTGTAGAATTATATTTTTGTACTAAATTATTTTGATGAATATGATGATCCCTCATTGGGTCATTTTTGTTTTGACCTAGAATACCAGTAATTTGATCGTGTAGCATTTCAAAATCTATATTTGGCATTTGGGGGATCGCCTTTTTTATAGCGGAATAAAACATCTTAGCATTTTCCTGACTAACGGCTCCATTTTCACTAAATTCCAACAGTATTTCTTGCCAGCACTCGATCAATTCATCTGTTAAAGAGTTCATTTCAAAACAAGAATTTGGTAAGTCCACTTCTAGAAAGTTTTCCTTATGATCGATTTTTGTTTTAAAATCTGCTCTAAGGATATTTATATTTAAAAGATTTATCAACTGCATTAAAAGAATATCGGTTTCTTGCGATTTATCGGTTGTATCTTTTTTTAAGACTTTCATGGTGTCATCAAGATGTTTTTCAAAACCTTTTTCACCTATAGCATGGTAAACCTCTTGCAGATTAGATTTTTTCGACGAATCTTTCACCGGCTGACTAGCTGGCAATATTGAATTCATTTTAACACCTCCCTTCAATATACATAATGATGTTTCACAGGCCACTCATTTTTTTTGTGATTTCCGCTGCTTTTTTTGGGTTTATGTTTGAAAATATTTCGGAAACCACTTCTTTTTTCATATTCCGGAATAGCTGTATTAAAAAGTCATCTTCCATGTGTTCTAGAATCTCTGCGGCTTTTCTGGCTTCCATTAGTTCATAATATTGAGTCAGTTCTTTAATATTTTTAAGCTGGGTCTCAAGTTTTTCTTTTTCAATATTAAGTCGCTGCTCTAAAGTCTCAAGCTCAGTCTGTTTTTCAGCAAGCTCAGCCTTTTTTGCATACAATTCCTGCCTTTGTCTTTCAATTTCAAGCTTTTCATGTTCTATTTTTCTTGTTTCAATTTCTATAATCTTTGATTTTTCCTCTTCTTCGATTTTTATTTCTTCTGACAGTATTTGATTTTTTAAATAGGGAATATTTGAAAAGACGGTTTTTATAGAAGGATGTAATTTATCCAAATCATAGAACTTTAAAAAACAAAACAGACAAACAATTATCAGGACTAATGTAACTGCTAAAGCAAGTATGGTATTTTTAATGCTAAAAACCTCTTTCATTTGTAATATCCCTTTCCAAGCGACTATGATTTGTACTTGCTAATTCATCACTTATCCTTTGTTCTTCTTTGCTTGTTTCGATATTATAATTACTAAGTTCTTTTTCTTTTATTTTTTCATATATCTTTCGTTCTTTTCTACTTTCGATAAAGGATTCTCTGCCTCTTTTATATGCATCAACTGCCTGTTCAATCACATTTTCCTGTGTGTTAATAGCGGATCTCAGGTCAGCTAAATATGCACCATATTCAAATAGTACTTCTGATTTAATTGAGATCGATAAGTTTTGTTTAATTCCGTCATACACCTTGTTTTTAGTCTGTTCCAATTCTACAAGGCGGTTTTTTGCCCTATTTTTTGTTAAAACAGCTTTAGCAAATTTCTGTTTTTCGATCTTTTCTCTCAACCTTTTTATTCGCAGTGGTGTAGCCAGTTTAAAACGGAATTTTTTCATGATATTTCATTCTTTAAAACTTTTTTTAGCGTATCTATGGTTTGCTCATACTCTATTTTTTCGTCTATTCCCTGTCTTAGGAAGTTCTTTATACTATCAATATACTTTATAGACTCATCTATACGGGGATTGTTTCCTTTCTCATATGCACCGATATTAATTAGATCCTCAGCATCTTTATAAGTAGAAAGAATATTTTTCACTTGACCGGCAAGTTTTTGATGATCCGCAGTTACAATATCATTCATAAGTCTGCTTATACTTGTAAGTACATCTATAGCAGGATAGTGGTTCCTATTAGCTAGTTCTCTTGACAATACTATATGCCCATCTAGTATCCCCCGCACAGCATCGGAAATTGGTTCGTTTAAATCATCGCCATCAACTAAAACCGTATAAATTCCGGTTATAGACCCCTTTGCTGATGTACCTGCCCTTTCAAGGAGTTTTGGCAACTCAGCAAAAACGGAGGGGGTATAACCACGAGTCACCGGTGGCTCACCAGTAGCCAAACCTACTTCCCTTTGCGCCATAGCAAAACGAGTAATTGAATCCATCATTAACATCACATTTGCCCCGCAATCTCTGAAATACTCGGCTATTGCCGTAGCCGTAAAAGCTGCCCTAGTTCTGACTAAAGGTGGATTATCAGAGGTTGCAACTACTATAACAGACCTTTTTATACCCTCTTTTCCCAAATCATTTGTTATGAAAGTGTTTAGTTCCCGACCTCTCTCACCAACTAAGGCTATTACATTCACATCAGCTTTTGTATTCCTTGCAATCATACCAAGAAGTGTACTTTTGCCAATACCACTCCCGGAAAAAATGCCAAGTCTTTGTCCCACACCACATGTCAATAATGCATCAATGGCTTTAATTCCTAAAGGAAGAGGCTGGTGTATTATAGGTCGCTTTATAGGGTTTGGTGGATCATTGAAAACAGGATAATTTGTTTTCGTTTTCAATGGCCCTTTGTCATCGAGGGGATTACCCAAGCCATCTAAAACCCTTCCCAGAAGCTCATACCCTACCGGGGTCATCATCTTTTTCCCACTAGCTTCAACAGCCCATCCAGGGCCAAGATCCTCCATATCCCCTAATGGCATCAAAATCACTGTTTTATCTCTAAATCCCACTACTTCAGCAAGGACAATTTTAGGGTTCTTCGAAGATTTTATTGTGCAAATCTCACCTAACTCAACGGGAGGGCCTTCGGACTCAATAGTAAGGCCAACTATTTTGGATATTTTGCCCCTAGGCCTTATAGTAACAATTCCATCTAAGATAGAGTAAACATGTTCAAGTTTATTTTTATCCATCTTTAATTACTTCCAGCTCTTTAAGTGTTTGTGCAATATTTGCAATCTGTGTGTGGACTCCGGCATCAATTTCAAAATGAGATCCCTGTATAATACAATCACCGGAAGATAGGAAGGGGTCTTTTATTAAAGTAATTTTTTGCGCTCCTTCCTCTAAATCCGAAACTAAAAGGTTTGTTTTTCCGTAATCAGCTTCCGAAACTCTGATTATAACATCTTTTTCTTCACTCGCCCTTTCCATACTCTTCCTTATGAGGTTCAAAAAAAGGTTGTTATCGGCCTGTATTGTACTACCAAGTATCTTTTCCGCTATTGCAAGTGATAATTTAAGACACTCTTCCTCGAGATTTTTTCTGAAAATAGTGTTTTTCTTTTTAAGATCTTTTTGAGTTTTTTCCAGTTCTTTTATGCGTTCATTCCAAAGCACTTCCTGTTGCTCAATTGCAGTTTTCATGCCATTTTCATACCCTTTGGAAAAGGCTTCTTTTTCTATTTGTTGTTTTTTTGCCTCTGCTTTCGAAATGAGTTCCTGTGCCTCTTTCTTAGATT
>CAYMGK010000019.1:0-17773 GCA_964389965.1 uncultured Clostridia bacterium
AGGAAATGTGCAGTGCATTGTGGATAGGGATATTGACTTTAAAGAAGTCGTTTCTAAAATCATTATAGGCAGGACTTTTGACAACGGGATAATATGTTCGGGTGAACAGATGGTAATAGTCCATGAAGATGATTTTGAAAAAGTGGTAGATGAATTTAAAGCAAATGGAGCCTACTATGTAGATAATGAAGAACAAAAAGAAAAAATAAGAAAAGCTCTATTTGATGAAAACGGAATTGCAAAAAGAAACGCAGTTGGTCAGCCTGTAAAAATCATAGGGGAACTTGCAGGATTTTCTGTTCCGGACACCGCAAAGCTTATTGTAGCTGAGGTTACAGGTAAAGGAAAAGAAGATATGTTATGTAAGGAAAAGATGTGTCCTGTCATAGGGATTAAGAGTTACAAGGACTTTAAGGAAGCGATAGAAATTGCACAGGCAAATCTGGATTTTGAGGGTAAGGGCCACTCTGTAGCAATTCATTCAAATAATGAACAAAACATCAAATACGCAGGAAAGCACCTAAAAGTGAGCAGAGTCTTAGTAAATCAGATCTGTGCAACGATGAACGGAGGAAGCTTCAACAATGCTCTTGCGGCAACTACTACCCTAGGTTGCGGCTCCTGGGGGAATAATAGTATCTCGGAAAATCTTGACTATAAGCATTTGATAAATATTACAAGGGTAGCATCAGTAATTGAGGGCTCAGAACAACCGTCAGACGAGGAAATTTGGGGGTAACGACAATGAAACTTCTTGAATACCAAGCAGCGGAAATATTTGCTGAATATGGGATTTCAGTTGCAAACGGTGTAGTCATAGACAATTTAGAGAAAATCGAAGAAAAGATTCGGCCTTTGAGTTTTCCCCTAGTTGTAAAATCACAGGTCCAGGTAGGTGGTAGAGGGAAAGCGGGAGGTATAAAATTTGCGGAAGATATTAGTGAATTAAAGGATGTATGCGGCAAATTGCTGCATAGTGATTTGAAAGGTCATAAAGTAAACAAGCTATTGATTGTCGAAAAAGTCAAAGGGACAAAAGAATTATATCTAAGCATTATATTAGACAGACTTCATAAAACACCTTTGGTCATATTTAGTTCTGAAGGTGGAATGGATATAGAAGAAATTGCAAAAACAAAACCCGAAGCAATTGTCAAGATACCAATTGACCCGGAAATAGGTGTGAGAAAATATATTGCCCAATATATAGTTAATAAAAGTGGTATAAGTAAGGACCTGACAAATAATTTAGATGATACCATATCAAGACTATATAAAACTTTTATACAAACTGATGCACTTCTTGTGGAAATAAACCCACTACTTGTGGGCAAAGGAAACAAACTCATAGCCCTAGACGGTAAGGTAGATATTGATGACAGTGCTTTATACAGACAACAAAGGATTGTGGAATATAGAGATTCCATTCAAGAAGACGCGTTAGTATTAGAGGCAAGGAAATACGGTCTTTTATATATCCCCATCGTTAAAGGTGGGACCACTGCTATAATTAGCAATGGTTCAGGTATGATTATGTCGTGTATAGACCTTATCAAAAAAGCCGGGTTTGAGGTTGGATCTGCCTTGGATTTAGGTGGTGGTTCTACAGCGGATAGAATTAATAAGGCGGTAAGGATAGTGCTGTCAAATCCAGATATAAAGTATTTATTTATAAATATTTTTGGCGGAATAACCAGATGTGATGAAGTGGCAAATGGAGTGAAAGTGGCCGTAGAAGCACAACCGAAGGGTAAGTATGTTATAATTAGACTTGAAGGGACCAACAAGGAACTGGGCCTTGAAATAATTAATTCTATAAACTACGATGTGGTGTCAGTTGATAATATAAAAGATGGAGTTGTTGAGATCGGCAAAAGGGGGAAATGCTCTTGAGTATATTGGTTGATGAAAATACAAGATTAATAGTTCAAGGTATAACTGGTAGAGAGGGAACATTTCATACAAAGCAAATGCTTGAATATGGTACAAATGTAGTTGCAGGAGTAACCCCAGGAAAAGGCGGCCAAGATGTTTTTGGTGTTCCGGTTTTTGATACTGTAAAAGAAGCAGTGGAAGCAACAAGTGCCAACACCACAGTATTATTTGTACCTGCTAGATTTACACTAGCAGGGGTATATGAAGCGATGGACGCGGGGATAAAGCAAATCGTTACTATAGCTGAACATGTCCCTGTGCACGATATGATGAGGGTATATCATAAGGCTAGGCAAAAAGATATTAGGATAATAGGTCCTAATTCATTTGGGATGATTTCCCCAGGAAAGGCGAAGGTAGGATTTATGCCACATAGCATCTTTTCCAAAGGTAATGTGGGCATTATGTCTAGGAGTGCTACTAATTGCTATGAGACGGTGCTCATGCTTACAAATAAGGGTATAGGTCAATCTACCTGCATAGGCGTTGGAGGGGACATGGTTCCAGGTTCAACCTTTGTAGATATTTTACCATTATTTGAAAAAGACCCCCAAACTAAATTAGTTATAATAATAGGGGAAATTGGCGGACATGAAGAAGAGTTGGCAGCTAAGTATATAAAGGAAAACTCAACCAAACCTGTAATAGCTTTAATTGCGGGCAAAAATGCACCAGTAGGTACTAGCATGGGCCACGCAGGTGCAATAGTATCAGCGGACGGCAGTGGCAGTGCAGCAAACAAAGAGAAATTATTATCAGAAGCAGGGGTGCATATTGCAGAAAGTACTGCACAAATAGTGGACATTGCCCGGGGAATAATGTTAAACTAAAAGCAATAGCACAGTAAATAAGTTTATTGTGTTTAGAAAATATCTACGGGGGTGAATAGATGAGAAAATTCTCTTTAAACTACGGCAAATCACATGAGGAACTTAAAATACCTGAAAAAAATTTATATGCAGTTCTATCTCCCATGGATTTGCCTAGAGTGGAAGACTACACAAAAGAAGTAAAAGATGCCTTGGAAAATCCCATAAACAGTGTTTCTTTAAAAAGTATGGCAAGAGGTAAATCTAACGTAGTAATATTAGCCAGTGATGTAACAAGGCCCTCGCCTTCTCACATTCTTCTGCCCCCGATTATTGAAGAGCTAGTCGAGGCGGGGGTAGACTATAGCCAGATAACAATTGTTTTTGGTCTAGGCTATCACAGAAAACACACGGAAGAGGAAAAAAAGAGGCTTGTAGGAGATGCAATCTATGAAAATATAAAATGTATAGACCATGATATAGATGATTGCATATACTTAGGGACAACAAAAAAAGGTGTTCCTGTAGAAGTTTTCAAGCCAGTTGTTGAGAAAGATTTATTAATAGCTACCGGAAATTTAGAATTTCATTATAAAGCGGGTTATAGTGGTGGGCATAAGGCCTTACATCCCGGTGTATGCAGTAAGCAGACAATAGAAGCAAACCACAAAATGATGATCCAACCGGGTACAATGCCTGGGAAAATCGACGGTAACCCAATGAGAGAAGATATAGAAGAAGCCGGGGAAATGGCGGGAGTAGACTTTATAGTAAATGCAATATTAAATGATAGTAAAGAGATAGTAAAAGTTGTGGCAGGAGATCCTGTAAAAGCCCATAGAGAAGGCACAAAATACATTGATAAAATGTATAAAAGATCAATTGGTCAAAAAGCAGATATCGTAGTAGCATCCTGTGGCGGATACCCAAAAGACATTAACTTATATCAAGCCCAAAAAGGGTTGGAAAACGCCAGTTTTGCCGTAAGAGATGGTGGAACCATTATCCTCCTAGCTGAATGTAGGGATGGATTGGGGGAAAGGGCTTTTGAGGAATGGATGCTTAAGGCGGAATCTCCACACGAACCCGTAGAATGGATTAAAGAGAATTTCATATTGGGTGCTCATAAAGCAGCTTTTGTATGTGCTGTTCTGGAAAGGGCCAGAGTGTACCTCATATCAGGCCTGGACCGAGAATTTACCAAGGATATCTTCTTCCATTTTGCTTTTTCAGCACAAGAGGCCTTGGACAAATCCCTAAAATACCACGGCCATAAGGCGAAGGTTCTAGTACTTACAAATGCCAACTCCATAGTTCCATATGTAGAATAGAAGGACTAGTTTTAGAAGAAGTTGTGGAAAGTTTTATTAGAAGGACTTACTGTACTTTGGGGACACCTATTACGGTGCCTGTATATGCCAACTTTCCCTAAAAAACGGAGATGTTAAATTTATCATCTCCGTTTTTTGCTTTCAAAATGCCCTATGGATTAACTAGTGGCCATGGCTATAATTATCATTACTATAAAAGCAAGTGCCAAACCGATAATAAGAAAACCGGCTACTATTCCTATTAAATAAAAAGCCCCTAATAGGACCGGAAAGGTAATGGGTACACATAAAAGGGATAGGGTATAGCTCATAATGTCCCTGTTTATTTTTTTTGTCTTAAGGTACTTGTGAAAATAATAAAATCCTAATAAGGCCACAGCTGTGTATGCAACTAATGAAACATAATACATGTCATGGGGTGTTTTCCAATGAAGGGCGGAGGACATCGCATCTTTAGATACATAGATTAAAAGTGCCCCAAAAGCAAAAGAGGAGACCCAATAAAGTCCATCAACTATCACATCAAATATTGAAAACGGATTGCGAAAATTCGCATTAGAAATTCCTTCATATTTTTTTAACTCATTATCAATATCGAGCTCCGGTGTAAAGGTATTTTTGCCTTCAGTAGATGCAATTATCCTCATTATATCTTTAGTCACAATGTCTATATTATCTAAGGTGCTTGCTAAATTTTCTTTTATGTTTTGGACCGTCCGAATACATGCGTTGACTCCCTGGGCCCATCTGAGAGTCAAATATTTGCGCAGTGCATATGCTGCAAAATAAGTGCTCATTGCATATAGGGGGAAGTGCATATATTTAGAATCTATATTCATTTCAATACCATATGATATTATTGTAGGAGTATATATAATTATACCTATTGCAATAGCACAGGATAAAATAATGGAAAATATGACTAGTCCTGCACCACTGAGATAGTCACCATGATTTTCTTTAAACTTATCAATTATTAGATGGCATTTTTCAATTCTATTTTCTAATTCAGTTTTAAACCTTCTCTCACTTGATTTTAGATTTACCATGATTGATTTACCACTTCCTCCCCCTTATATTGTTAGGCCCAGATATTTCTTAAATCCAATGGGCACATTTTTTCCAAAAAAGTCAGCAATAAAAAATCCATCGGTATTTTTAGAAATGATTCCGTCCACATCTTTTCCCATATTCATCCCCATATAGGCCAAATGGATATTATTTTGAAATAGATTTAAAAATTCATTTAAAAGATGTTCAAGAGTTTTAAATTCCTCTTCTATATTTAAAAGTGGTTCTTCAGGATTTATAAGCGCATTTAAGATCTGGTTTCTGATATTATCGGCACTAGAGCCGTTGTATTCATATATGGAAAGGTTTCTTTTAAGCCATATGAGGTAAGATTTCGGCCCATATTCCACATATGCTTTTCTTATGAGTGTTTTATTTTCAGATGTGGTGTATTCTTCAAAGAAGAAGAAGAGCTTGCTCATACCATCTAATATTTTGCCTTTATTCAAGGATTCCATTATATTTAGAACCTGTGTACTATAACCTAGGTAAATTAAGAATCCTAAGAATTCTTCGTCATTCAAAAACCTCAATCCATAATTGTAAAAGCAGTTTTTATCTTTAAATATTTTTTGAAAAAGATTGTCGATTGTCCTACACTCGTAATAATGGTTATTTGTTTCATCTGTAGCTAACATGAACTTTGCCAAATAGTATCCAATGACTGGATATTGATTTGCAACTGCTTCTAAAGTCCTTAATATTTCTATATTATTTGTGTAATCCTTATTTTTTTCATATGTATTTATTAGTCGCCAGGAAAGCACCCCGGATTTAATCAGATCTACAAGTCCCTCGTTTTCAGTTACACCTGAATCGTTTATTTCATCAGATATTTCCCCATAAGTGCTATAACTTTTTCCATCCCAATATATCCCATCCCCCTTGCTTAAATGATGGAGAAACATACTTAAGCCTTTGTCTTCATAATCCGGCACCTTATAATCCACTATTTCATCAGCTATAATGGATAAAGCCTGATTTTCTCTGCCAAAAAAATCTTTTAATGTACCTCTATAAAGGTATTTTTTTGCCCTTTCCCAATTGTCCAGCAAGCTTTTTATAAGTTCATCATCATTTCGACAGAGTATCCCCTCAAAATTAAATGGACGCTCATAATCACCTTCTTGAGATGGTGCCTTCAGACCAATCCTTGAGACTTTCAAACTTTTATCTTTTGAAAGCCAACGATTAACTTCAGAGAAACCAAACCGCTCTGATGGGGAATACTTTAATAGACCAGTTATTAATACTTCAAACCATTTGTGGGCATCTTCTATATCCAAAAAGATTTTTTCTTTCATCATATGGTCAAGGATGACCCTTCTTTCATTTGCGGAGTCATTCCAAGATAGTTGGAGTTGGTACATGTGTTTACCCATATACAATGTTGCTATTGTTTGCCCGAAGGAATAATAATCCGATTTTAAAACAGCTGCACCAGCTAACAGCTCGGGGGCGGAGTACCCAAGTGTACCCCTTTGCTGAGTGGTATGTGTTATGAGGTTTTGACTACTTTGTGTAGTAATACCGAAATCGCCTAATATTATGTCATTATTATGCCAATACAAATTTTCTGGTTTAATATCCCTATGTATTAGATTTTCTTTATGCATCTGGTTTAAGGCTATATTCACTGCAGGGATGACCTTTTCCACAAGTGTTGTGTAGGGAATTTTTTTGGAACTTTTCAAATCACCACCGGCACAATAAGGGTAAATCTCAATATAATGTGGTTGATTTTCATATTTGCCGTCATGCACATGTAATATGCCGTAATCCTCTAAAGACATAATATGTGAACTGGGATTATTTCTATGTTTAAGCAAAAAGTTTATAATAGGGTCCCGCTTTCTATCTTGGGTTGTAGAAGGGGATATGGAGGTGTATATTTTAGCTACAAATTTTTTATTGATACCCTTTTTTCTACAATAATAGATCTGTGCTTCCCCACCATCTTTGATCATTTGGCCACCTGATATCACGAATTCACCATTGAGATTACCATGAAAGGTGACATCATCGAAAATCACTGGTTCCAAACCTTTAGATGTGGACTGTGACAGATCCATGGGTTGTGTGACAATCTGTCTTTGGGTTTTAATCCTGTTTTCCACTACTTCACTCCTTTGCTATGAGGATTACGCTAATATTATCTTTGGATCCGGATTTTATAGCTTTACTTATAAGGGAACCACAACATTTTTTTAAAGAAAGTCCATTTCTTATGTACCTGCTTAAGATATCCTCAAAATCATCTTCAGTTAAAAAGTCGCTTAGGCCGTCTGAGCAGACCAAAAGTATATCCTTTTTGTGTAATGCGCCCTTGTATATGTCAATATTTCCATCGAAATCTGTGGGATGACCTATGTATCTAGTAATAATGTTTTTTCTTGAGTCGGTTTTGGCCTCTTTTGGTGAAAGAATATTCAAATCGACTAATTCTTGTACAAGTGAATGGTCTTTAGTTAATAAAGAAACATATTTATTTCTAAACCTGTAAACCCTACTATCTCCCACATTAAAGACGATGTAATCCGGCCCCTCTATATACACACCGGCCAAAGTTGTTGCTATTCTACGATAATTTAAACTGGATTTTTGTTTTTTGATAATACTATTATTAGCTGTATAAATACTGGATTCAATAGTGGTCTTATTAATTTGATTTCCCCACATTTTTGAGAAAATCTCTGAAGTGATTTGGGCAGCTTCATAACCATAATCTTCACCGCCTACCCCGTCACAGACAGTAGCAAGGCATATATCACTGTCCAATGTCACTTCGTATTCCCCTATTTTTATAATATGATCATTTACCAATGCTCTGTCATCGTTTTGGCTAGGGCCTATACCTATATCCACATTTGCGGTTATATTTAACATAATAACACCTTCTTAAACTGTGGAAAAGACAACAGCATCGCCTTTTACCATTACCTTAATTGTACTGCCTTTTCCACATGAATTATCAAATATGAATTCCGCCAATGGATTTATATACATTTCTTCAATCATATTTCCTATGCCTCTCCCACCCATTTCAAGAACTTTACTTGCTTTTGCCTTTTCATAATAAAAATCATAGGCTTCACTTACATCAATCTGTATTTTATTTTGCTTTTTTATTATCGCATTAGCTTTATCTATCTGGCTTTTTGCTATTTCCCGGGATACTTCCTCCCTAATAAAATCAAAAACAATGATATTGTTTCCAAGTCTATTTAGGACCTCTGGTTTAAAGTGGTCTTTAGCGGCCTGTAGGATTTTTGATTCTATGGCTTCATAGGATTCATTAGGATTGATCAATTGGATTCTTTTTTCATTGCCATGTGAGTCAATTACTTTTTTTGAAACCCCCAAGTTAGTTGTAAAAATTATAAAAGCCTCAGAAAAATATACAGTATTACCTTGGCCGTCGGTCATTCTTCCATCTTCCAAGATTTGCAGGAATTTATCCATAATAGAAGGGTGTGCTTTTTCAATCTCATCAAAAAGCAGTATGGAAAAAGGCCTCTCTTTAATAGCGTTTGTTAGCTGTCCTCCGGCTTCATATCCTACATATCCGGGAGGTGCGCCGAATAGTTTCTGGTCTGAATGGGGTTCTCCGTATTCACTCATATCAAATCGAATACAGCTTGAATCATCTCCAAATAAAAGCTCAGCTAAGGTTTTAGACAGTTCGGTTTTACCTGTCCCAGTAGGACCGGCGAAAAACAAAACACCCCTCGGCTTATTTTGACCGGATGAATGCTGTAGGCCTGAAAAGCCTGTTACAGCTCGTTTAATGATTTTCACTGTTTTTTCAACTGCAACATCCTGTCCCATGACCCGTTTCTTAATGGTGTGTTCTGCTTTTTTTATTCGGCCTTTATCAATTGAATGCCACATATTTTCCTTAATACCATATTTATAAATAGCAACAGCATCATCAATATTTGCAATATCAATACTGTTCTTCTTGTACAAATTGTGCAATTCCCTTAATTCCCGAATTTTTAGGCCATCAGTTATATCTATGAACTTCTCTTTGGTCTTTTTTAATCCAATATTATCCTGAAAATCCCTGTATTCTTTTTCTATATATATGGATCTAACTGTTTTATCAGGATGTGGGATAGTGATTGTTCGGATATTTGGGTTATTGTAGTAAAACCAGGGTGGTAAATCATTGTACTTGTCAACTACTAATATTAATGTATTAGTGAGTCCTTTAGACTTCACGGCATTTAAAGATGCGAACATTAGGTTTAAAAACATATTCGTCTCATCTGGTTCCAACCTATTTGGGGCGGAGATGTATCTTGAAACAAAATTCATCACAACACAAACAGGTCTTCTTTCTTCCTTAGGAATACTTCTATTATCGACGATAATAGCATTTTTAATATTTTGAGACAGGAGCTCAATATTATTTGGTTTACACACTGTGCCGTATAATACATCATTTTCCGTGTTGGAACTTACGCCTGTACTATCATATTTTTTTACTTCATCTAGAAAATTTACATTGGAAATTGGATTATAAAAGCCTGATATGGGATTACAGAACAAAAAATCAAAATCACTGTTTATTCCGTCAGGATTGAATAGATTGTAAATCGTATTATTCAAATCCACAAACGCGGCTAGGGATAATCCTATGTCGCTTTGACTATATACAGGATAAATGTCGTGGATATTTCCTTCAATAATGAAAGTGCTTTTAATTCCCTTGAAGCTTTTTAATTCTTTTTGCCATTTTGGTATATTCACTTTACTCATGAATCTCGTCCTTTTTGTCGACCTTATTATGTATTCCCACTGAAATCAATCTATCACCACAATATATATTTTGAATTTTTCTTTTTTCGCTAAGGTAATTTTTATACTGTCTCCTAAGTAAACCGTTAAAAAATATTATTCGCTGATTTGATGAGCCCCTTAAAGTACAATTTTCCGTGTTTAAATCATCCGTATATGGTCCATCGATCAAAACCCCTACTGTTTTTTCAAACCGTTCTTTTTCTGTCATAGATATGTTTTTAAGAAAGTTCTCATAAACATACCCTGTATAGACGAGTATATCTTTTGAGTAGTTATGTAGCCACTCAAGTAATGGCAAAAGGTCACTGAATTGTTCCAATGGGTCACCACCTGTAATAGTAAAACCGTCCACACGGTAATTGTAACAAATCTTCGAAATGATTCTTTTAATACTTTCAATGCCCATAGTTTTATTTTCATTTCTTGTCCACAGTTCAGGACTTATACATTTATGACAGTGTTTTGTACAGCCAATTGTCCAAATGGCTATCCTACTACCTGGGCCAAGGGATTTAATGGGGAATAAGATTCTGTCTAATTGCATTTCTGTGATTCCAGGACAACTTTAAAAGATATATTTGCGAGACGAAGTGTTTGCCCATCACGTAGAATAAACCTCAGACCCTTTTCTAATTTCATTCCGTCAAGTCTTGTAGGGTTGTATTCCCCAATATGTTCTACATACCAATCACCGCTGTCATGCGTAACTTTAAGATGTTCCCCATGTACCATCAGCATATTATTTTTTTGGAAAAATTCCGGATCAAAATCCCCATACCTACCTAATATACCGCCTTTCGGACCTATATGTATTCGATAGTTACTTACTCTTTCTTGTAAAATCAATTCAATACTATCACAGGGGGCCGGAGAGGAAACCTCCTCTTTTGCTTCCTGTATATTTACCTCTCTCACTTGGATTCTGTGATTAAGACCATCTATTGTGTGAGATAGACTACATTCCTCACAATAAAACTCTGTTTGATCTATACTGTCTAAAATAATTTCATTATTGCATTCTGCACATCTTACAAAATATTCCCGCCGCTTAGATAATGTTTCACCGCATTTCTCACACTCCATAGCCCCCGGCGGATTTACATGAAAACATAGCCTGCACTCTGGGCCCGCACCCATCGAAATCTCCCCTCACCTAAGTAGTGTCGCTCTTTATTCTACACCTTCTATCAAATTTGTTGGAATGCGTGTTTTACTGTCTTCAGATAGTTCGGAATCCCTTCTAGCCATCTTCTCCATAACTTCTTTTACTGTTTCCCATTCACCTTTATCCTCAATATTTTCAAAGATAAGCTTTCCGTCTTGTTCTACAACAACGGATACATACATTGTAACCTTGTCTGCCGCATCCCGTTCGCCGAAGGTATATATGATATATTCCCTACCATAATCGGGCAATCTAAAGTTTGACAATACTTCGGCTTCCCTTTCTTGGCCGTTTTCGCTTACTATAGTAATTGTATCCCTTTTTTCCTTACTGACATCTGATTCCATTTCATTTTGCCTCCTTGGCATTTAATAGTTGTTGTCTTAATTTGCAGCAAACACGGTTTTACAGTTTTAAAGCCCTTTCCCTTGTAGAATCCCTATGGTCTCTTTTTATTCCCTTTTGCGACCCATTCTCTCTTTCCCTTATTTTGACTTTCCTGTTGTATTTTTTATCGGGGGGCCTGTGTTCTTTCGTATTGAAAATAATTCCCCTTGCTTCCAAATCAGCAACTATATTCGAGTAGAGTTTGCAGAAATTCCACTGCTCTTGATACAATGCTTCATTTTCCTTCTTGCCAAGAGATTCATCAAAACCAACAGCAACTACTGCCATAGTAGTTTCATTGTCTTCCGATAAAAAGACATTTATCGCCGTGTCATCATCTATTCCATAGAGTTTTCTATTTCCCTTTTTCACAGGTTCCAATATATCACTTTTTATAATATTGCAATTATGTTTTGCCATTACTTCATCAATTTGTTCCTGAATGTAAATGCGAACTGTTTTTTTATTAGCAGATTTGCGCATTTCATATATTTCATTTTTTAGTTGATTTTTAGAAGAAAAGCCTCTAATGCCTTTTGGTTCAACACTTGCCAAAATACATTCAGATACATACTCATTGTACAAATCCTTGGTTTCTTCAATATCAATACTTATTAATTCTCTTAATATATTAAAATTCCTTTCCATTCTTTTGATTTCGGTGGTTTTTTGGTCTTGATTTTTATTGCTTTCTTTTAAATTGATAATCTGATTATAGATACTAAGGGCCTTTGCCTTACTGTCAGTGAACAAATAATCCATGTGAACAAAGTTATTTATGAGTTCTACGAGATGTTCCATATATTCGTTAAAGTCTTTGGAGATTTGCCCGCTATTACTTTTGCTATTTTCCTTTATATCTTGAAATTCAAGGCTTTTTCTTTTAGTAGTTTTTAGAAGCTGCACGAACTTAGTCTTTTCTTTATAATCTGCCTCACCCTTTAGGTAACTTGTTAAAATTCTACAATGGGCCTTAGTCTTATTGAAAAATTCGGTCTTTAATTTTTCCGATTGACTTAATATGGATTTCCCTTTGGCTATAATCTCCCTGATTTCACCCCGAGGAGATTCAGCTGCAAGTGCCACGATGCTATCAACATATTCGTTTTTAATTTCATTGAATTCATTCAGTGTATTACTCACATCCGGATAGTTCTTTAATTCTAAAACCACATCTTGTAAATAGTCATGAATTTTATCAGATAGATTTTTAGCATTTTCAATACTTTGGTGGAATTTTGCAGTTGCCAATTTCATTTGTCGCAATCTTTCCTGACGCCGTTTTTCAAGCCTTTCAGCTTCCATCTGTCTTAAGGTTAATTCATCAGTTTTCGGTCCACTCAAACCCCAATCCCCCTCAACAATCATTATATTTTTACCTATCTGATACTATATGTGAAATTACTTTTTCCATCATAGGTGAGATGGTAATTCGCCGGAAATTTCATCATATCGAAATAATATTCTACGCCAAAACCGTGTGTTTCAATATTTTTATTAAAATGCAATGTTTTTGTGTCAAATATACTGTTGTTCACATAACACAGTGATGTGGATATAGGATTGAATTCTACTATATCAATATAGCTTTTTTTATGTGATATCATAAGCCCCAAATCCATGACATAATTTTGGGGAAACTCTTTTTTATAAGACATGAGACCTACAAATTCATTTGCTTTCCTAATAAAATTAGGATTTACACTATGTTTAAGTGAATGAATGTACCTTGACCAATTCACCAATTTGTTTTTAAGGACAACAAATCTCACTTCCAAGTTTCCATGACAGTCTCTTACAAAATCCACTTTTTCTGATATCAGATAGTCATTAGATGTTACTTTTTCTCGTTTTTTTATTATTTTTACGATTTCAGATGAGTTTTCGTATAAATCCGAAGAATTTATCACAGAACTGAAACCCTTATCTGTACTTTTAATGAATAATTGCTTACTGTATTGCAGTATATTTTTGATTTTATCATCAAAGACTTTGCATAAAACATCTGCACCTGTGATGTACGCTAGTTTTCTTATAGGGGAATAAAAATAAAACCAATTTCGAATTGCATTTCTGTGTTGATTATTTTCTAGCAGGATTCCACTATTGTTTTCCACACATATCATTGCACTGTCAATATGTTCATAATCTGTCCGCAAAAAAATAAATCGGTCTTTTATGTCAATTTCCTTGCCTTTTTCATTATAAAAACCGTGTTTCCTTAAATCTAACATAACAAATCGCCCTATTTTTTTGGCATATTCAGCTTGGATATAGAGCTCATTATCAAATATGTGATTAAGGGTGCCTTTAACGAAACAATAGAGCATAACTTCCCCTTCTATATTTATAAAGTGTTGCATTGTATGGCAACACTTTATAAATACATATAATTAGTCTTTCATTGGAGGACATTTTTTACATTTCAGCATACAGTCACCGCCGCAACAGGAACTATTGTGTTCTGTAGCCTTAGCATAGCTATCCTTTGTTGTCGTAGCCTTCTTAATCACCTTCATCTCAGAAACCCCCTTTTTTTTATTCAATTTTAAACACTTTGTATTGACTCCATATTAAATCTTGAATTGACTAAAAATATTTGTTTTCTATAAAAAGACGCAGGGATTCATCAGAGAAATTGCATACTTTTTTGTGCATAGTGTTCTTTTGAAATTTACACCCACCAAAACATAATGGGAGAAATTTGCACTTTTTGCAAAGTGGATCTGTGAAAGGGTCAGCACCCACATATTTGGCAACTTGGTAAAAGTCAATATTATCTTTGTCATAGATATTAAAACAAATACTCTTTTCGTTTCCAATATCATCCCAACATTTGTAGAAATTCCCCTTTTCATCTACCACGTATGAGTTTTCCAGTTCTGCCACACAGAAATAGCGCCGGTTATCTATAATATCTAGGCCGCCATCTTCTAAACCCCCACTATTGTGACTGTCGATTATAAAATCTTCATAATCTCTATGGTTCATATAGTATTTTATGCGCTTTAGTTTTCTTTCGTTGAGGTTTTCAAGTACTGAGGGGTATAGAGCAATTTCAAAGCCATCAAAAGAATCAATTAGTTTCTTTAATCCAGGATAATCCATATAGTTAAACCTATCAATATTCATTCTAATATTGATTCTAATCGGTGTGCCATTAAAATAATTTAGATTCCCAATTATTTTATTGAAAGTCCCTTCACCATTCCTTAAGAAACGCCTTTTGTTATGATGTTTTTCTAAACCATCCAATGTGATTTGAACACTATGTATCCTGTTTTTTAAAAGCATTTCTACAATATCAGGTGTGACTAGGTATCCATTTGTCACAAGGGACATACCCACATACATTTCTTTTTTTAATCCATACTCATTGATTTTTGTTGCGAGAGAGTCGATTATTTCAGGATATAATAGGGGCTCACCACCGTACCAAGTAATATCGAGTTTTTTTGTCCCCTGCCTTTCCTTTTGTTTAATAAAAGCCAGTAAATGCTCCTGTATATCTTCGGTCATCTTACCTTTTCTGGGATTTTCGTAACAATATGGACAGGCAAAATTACAATCAAGTGTTGGTGCTATTGTCAAAGACAATTCATCATTTGAGAACTTGGTCTTATAGTGAAAGTACCTTAAATAGTCAATTTCACAGAAGCCGTCACTTATGATAAGACCATTTTCAAATAATATTTGATACATTTCTTCATCTAAAACCACATGATTGTGGCCTATGTGGTTGAATTTGGCATATTCTGATTCATCCAACACAATTACGGCCTTAGAAAAGGTGTTGTAGACAACATATTCCTGCTTATTTCTCTGATATGAAAAATTAAAAATGGAAGGCTTCATGGAAAATCAATCCTTTTAAAGACTCAATAATTTCATTATAATTTACATTATATAGTTTTTCAAGTGTATTCTAAAGGTTATTAACAGTACAGGATGTGGAAATCTAAGTGTAGATTTTTTGAATCCCATCTTGCATAATTATGCACGATCATGTATAATTATAACCAATTTAATTGTAGAGGTGAGAAGATTGATTAAAGTGAGTATTATCGGTGCAACTGGCTATACCGGGGCGGAGCTTGTCCGCATATTACATAGACATGAGCAAGTTAGGCTTGAGTTTTTGAGCTCCAAAAGCTATGTTGGAAGGGAATTTTCTGATATATACCCTACTTTCAATGGTCATATAGGAAAAAAATGTGCCGAAGGGGATTTTTCTAAAATTGTAGCGGAAAGTGATGTAGTTTTTGTTGCATTGCCCCACGGCCATTCAGTAGCTGCTGTGAAAGAGGCTGTAGCACAGGGTAAAAAGGTGGTGGACCTTGGGGCGGATTTTCGCTTGGACGATGCGGCGGTTTATGAATCATGGTATAAGGTTGTCCACGGCGACAAGAAGCTTTTAAGTCAAGGGGTTTATGGTTTACCTGAAATAAACAGGGAAGCGATTTGCAATGCACAGATAATTGGAAACCCCGGTTGCTATCCTACAGGGGCTATTTTGGGCTTAGCACCGGCTTTAAAATCCCATATACTTGATTTGGATTCCATTATTATTGATGCAAAGTCCGGAGTTTCGGGTGCAGGCAGGACTTTGTCATTAACGAGTCATTTTGCTGAAGTCAATGAAAATACCAGTGCTTATGGGGTTGCTAACCATCGACATGCCCCTGAAATCGAACAGGAATTGGGGAAGATTGCAGGTAAAGAGGTAAAGGTTACATTCACACCTCATTTAGTGCCAATGACAAGGGGAATTTTAAGCACTATTTATGCATCTTTGAAAGGTACTTGGACAATTGACCAAGTAAGAAAGATGTACGAAGAATTTTACAAGGCTGAACCCTTTGTCCACCTTTTGCCTGAAGGCCGGTGGCCTCATACCAAGTGGGTGGCCGGTTCTAATAATTGTCATTTAAACTTTACAATTGACGAGAGGACCGGTCGTATAATTATAGTTTCCGCAATAGATAACTTAGTTAAAGGGGCTTCAGGGCAGGCTATTCAAAACATGAATCTACTTTTCGGTTTACCTGAAACCACCGCATTGAAAATGCCAGGAATATATCCGTAGGGTGTAAAAATAACGAACTTGACTTAAATGGGGGAATGGAAAAATGAATGAATATAAGATAATACCCGGTGGGGTAACTGCTGCAATAGGATTTCAAGCTTCGGGCGTACACGCCGGTTTAAAAAAATCAAAAAAAGATATGGCAATTATCTACTCCGAAAGACCTGCTACTACTGCAGGAGTATTTACAACAAATAAAGTAAAAGCTGCCCCGGTCTTATTAAATGAAAAACATCTTGATACAACAAGCAGGGCCATCGTTGTAAACAGTGGTAATGCTAACGCCTGTACCGGCGAGCAGGGTCTAAAAGATGCTAAAACTATGGCAAAAGAAACCGCTAAGGTTTTAGGATGCTCTCCAAGGGAAGTTTTAGTCGGTTCAACAGGTGTCATAGGGGCAAGGTTACCGATGGATAAAGTGATAAAGGGCATAAAAGAGGCGGCAAATAGTCTTTCAGCAAAAGGCAGTTCTTGTGCAGTTGAGGCAATAATGACCACGGATACTTTTGCCAAAGAAATCAGTGTTCAATTCAAAATAAAGGGAAAAACAGTTACACTTGGTGGGATTGCGAAGGGTTCAGGTATGATTCATCCTAATATGGCCACAATGTTAGGTTTTTTGACTACTGACCTTGCAATAAGCAAGGAGCTCTTGCAAAGTGCCTTAAATGATGTAGTCAAGAACACTTTCAATATGATTACAGTGGATGGGGATACAAGTACAAATGATATGGTAATTCTCATGGCTAATGGCCTTGCAGGAAATGAAAGCCTAACTTCTAAAGTGGATCCGGATTACGGGATATTTTGCAGGGCACTGAGTTATGTATGCACATATCTAGCAAAGGCAATTGCCAAGGATGGTGAAGGTGCGACCAAATTTTTAACTGTGGAAGTGATACAGGCATCAAAAACCAATGATGCTAGATTAATTGCAAAATCTGTTTGTGGTTCAAATCTTGTAAAAACCGCCCTTTTTGGAGAAGATGCCAATTGGGGCAGGATGTTGGCCGCAGTAGGTTATTCTGGCGCCGTATTTGATCCCGAAAAAGTTGATATTTGGATTAAAAGCAATAATGGGCAAGTGCAAGTGGCTACTTCTGGTAAAGGCCTACCTTTTGATGAAGATAAGGCAAAACGTGTTTTACAAGATAAAGAAATTTCCTTTGTCATCAACTTGAAT
>CAYMGK010000020.1:0-16856 GCA_964389965.1 uncultured Clostridia bacterium
TAGGATTTTGTTCCAATTTTTTTCTTTTAGAATGTATAGGCCTCATTTTGTCAATTATTAAACCGGCAAGTCTTTTTTTGCATTCCACGCACCCGATCAAACCTTTTTGGCAAATCTCCTTTAATTCTTTTGCATTGTTTTGTACATCAAATGCTTTATAAAACGCATATACACTACAAATATCCGGGTGACCGGGATCGTTTTTTCTAATTTTCGAAGGGTCTGTAACCATCATTTGAACTTTTTGCTTTATCGTTTCAGGGCTTGCAGATATTTCAATATAATTATCGTAACTTTTACTCATTTTTCTCCCATCAGTTCCAGGTAATACAAAAAATTCCGTGTAAAGGGCTTTAGGTTCGGGAAATACCGGTTTATAGATATAGTTAAACCTCCGAGCAATTTCGCGAGTTAACTCAATATGTGATTCCTGATCCTTGCCTACAGGAACTTTATTCGCTTTGTAAATCAATATATCAGTTGCCATAAGGACAGGGTACCCAAGAAAACCATAGGTGTTTATTTCCCTGTTTTCGAGTTGTTTTAATTGCTCTTTGTACGTAGGACATCTTTTTAACCATGACAGCGGTGTTATCATTGAAAGTAAAAGATGTAGTTCTGCATGCTGCCTTACATGTGATTGCACAAAAATGTTGCATTTTTCCGGATCAATTCCAACACTTATCCAGTCTATAACCATTTGACGGATATTTTCTTGTATGTTACGCGTGTTCCCGTATTCTGTAGTAAGAGCATGCCAATCTACCACAACAAAGAAACAATCAAAACTATTTTGCAATTTCACCCAGTTTGTTAGCGCCCCCATCATATTACCCATATGTAGGCGGCCGGTTGGTCTCATACCACTCATAACAATGTTATTTTTCACGAAAATTCCTCCTAAAATCATAAAATGCTAGAATCTTAATAATACTAAATTCGATAATATGTCTAGCCCTTTATGGACAAGGGCAATCATCGGGTTTAATATGACGCCTAGTAATCCAAAATATATAAGTAGAATTAATACAAAAGGACCATATGCCTCAAGTCTTGAAAATTCATATGCATGTCTTGTAGGTAGCAATCCCGAAAGGATCTTGGAGCCATCTAATGGTGGAATTGGAATTAGATTAAAAACAGCTAAAGTTAGGTTATAAAGAAACAAAACATATGCGAAATTTTTTAAAATACCACTATAAAGTATATTGAGTTTTAAAATAACCATTGTTAAAAATGCCAGTATTAAATTCACAAGTGGTCCAGCTAAAGACACTAAAATAGTACCTCTTTTGGGGTCTTTATAGTAACTTGGATTTATTTCGACAGGTTTGGCCCATCCGAATCTAAAAAGCCATAACATTAACAAACCTATGGGATCTAGGTGAACTAAAGGGTTGAGCGATATTCTCCCTTTCCATTTTGGGGTAGGGTCCCCTAGCAAATATGAAACTCTAGCGTGAGCATATTCATGGAAAGTAATTGCTATCAGTAAAGCGGGTATTCTCAGCAACATTTCAGGCCCAAAAAAATCTGCCATACGGGCTATCATCCTTTCATGTACGTATTTTAAATTTACGCTTATGATATTATACCATTTATAAGAGCATGAAAAAAGGTGTGCTCAAAGCACACCTTTTATTTATATTATTTTAATATAAAAATTGTTTTCTGTACAAACACTTTTGCAAAGCAAACGCCAGGGTATTTCGTTACTTTAGATTAAAAATTTGCAAGGGGTATATCACCATGTCTTGGTAAAAACACTTCATTACTTAATAAATCCTCATATGATTGTCGGCGAACAACAAGCCGGGCAGTTCTATTTTTTACAAAAACCACGCTGGGTTTTGGTAGCATATTGTAGTTGCTTGCCATGGAATATTGGTATGCTCCGGTGCTGAAAACGGCTAAAATATCACCTGATTTAATTTTAGGCAAATCAATATCCCATATCAACATATCCCCCGATTCACAGCATTTTCCCGCTATGGACACTGTTTCAAATTCATCACTGTTAACCTTATTTGCGATTACAGCAGAATATTTAGACCCATATAACGCAGGCCTTATATTATCACTCATTCCACCATCGACACTGACGTATTTCCTAACACCGGGAATATTTTTTATGGAACCTATTGTATACAGGGTTGTACCTGCCTCACCTACAATAGCTCTGCCAGGTTCGATGGTTATTTTGGGTAAGGGTAATCTATACGTAGAGCAATATTTTTTGACCGAATCTATTAAAACCGTAGTATAACGTCCAACTGTCAATGGCTTATCTTCTTCGGTATATTTAATGCCAAAGCCACCACCAAAGTTTATCTCCCTTGTTCTTATTCCATATTTTTCATTTACTTTTTTGGCAAATCTAATCATAACTTCAGCCATATCTTTAAAGGGTTGTTTTTCAAATATTTGTGAACCTATATGGCAGTGAAAGCCCATAAGTTGCAAACTTTTTATATTCAAAGTATTTTTCACAGCTGAAATTGCTTGACCGTTTTCCATAACAAAACCGAATTTGGAGTCAAGTTGACCAGTTTTAATATATTCATGTGTATGTGCTTCAATACCAGGAGTCAAACGCAATAGTATTTTTATTTTTTTCCCTTTGAAGTTTTTCGTTAACTCATTTAACAACTCTAGTTCATAAAAATTATCTACAACAATATGACCGACATCATATTTAATAGCCATTTCCAATTCAGAACGGGATTTATTATTACCATGAAAATATATTCTTTCCATAGGGAAACCGGATTTTATAGCTAAATAAAGTTCTCCTCCAGATACCACATCAAGGCAAAGGCCCTCTTCTTGTATCAATTTGCACATTTCCATAGTAAGAAAAGCCTTCGCAGCATAGATCACTCCACTGTTTTTATAAAGTTTCCTTAAATTATCTTTGTATAAGCGACAATTTTCTCGTATTAGCGACTCATCCATTACATACAAAGGAGTACCAAATTTATTCACAAGTTCCACCACATCACACCCACCTATTTCTAAGTGGTTGTATTTGTTGACTTTACCTGTACCAGTATACATATATTACTCCCCTTCTTTGTATAAATCAAAAACAACCGGGATATTTGCCGGTTGTTAGTTTTAAAGGCAAACACCTCATTTATGAAGTAGCGCTCCACCGGATAAGGTTTGCGGTGACAGTCCTATACCTTTTAGATATAGGCCCAGCATAGCCTCTTGGGAAAAAAGCTATGCTTCGGCGATAACCCCTTTTAATTTGCCTAATTGGTCCCCTACCTCAGCAAATTTACTTTTGATTCATCGCACCTCTACCCCAACTCTGAACAGTAACGAGATGAGGTATAGTATTTAGTTTAACCTACTATAGCATACCTTAATTTGTGATGTCAAGTATTTTAAGGCGAATTTTTATTGCTCGCCCGAATTTTTATTGATTAGGGGATTATAAAATATATGTATTTACATTTTAAGCAATTGTGCTAGTATCGGAAATAGCAGTCGAACTCCATTTACCGCATCTATCCCCCCATCTAGCCGTGATATTCCCCTCACAAAACAATTGCATTATCTCACAATTATTCGGACATCCTTGACATTCAAAACTTCCAACTTCGTGGTTCTGGGTAGCGATTTTCATTCCGTAAAAACGAGTTTTTCTTTGTTGTTTTGCCACCACATAGTTTGCCGCCAAAATTGCAGCACCTACTGCACCCATTACATCATAATTTTCAGGTATTATAACATCATTTTCCAATTGTTCTTCAAAAGCTTTTTTTATACCTGTGTTTGCTGCTACGCCTCCTTGGAAAATTATTAGAGGCCTTATTTCCTTCCCTTTTGCTACATTTGAAAGATAATTCCTAACAAGGGCTTCACATAATCCTTTCAGTATATCCTCAATAGCGTACCCCATTTGTTGTTTATGTATCATATCTGATTCGGCAAAAACGGCACAGCGGCCGGCTATCCTCGTTGGGTTGATAGATTTAAGGGCTATTTCTCCAAACTGGTTAATCGGGATCTTTAATCTCTGGGCCTGTCTATCCAAAAAAGAACCTGTGCCAGCGGCACACACTGTATTCATTGCAAAATCAACAACGGTATTATTTCTAATGATTATTATTTTAGAATCTTGACCTCCTATTTCCAAAATTGTTTGCGTTTTAGGGTAATAAGTGAGTGCCCCTGCGGCGTGTGCAGTGATTTCATTTTTTGCAATATCAGCCCCAACTAATGTGGCAGCAAGTTGCCTTCCACTACCTGTAGTCCCCACAGCAAAGAAATTTGCATCTTTAAATTCCGTTTTTAATGAAATGAAGCACTTTTTAATAGCATTTATAGGATTACCGTCTGTATTCAAGTATAATTTTTTTATAATATGATTTTTTTTATCGACCAAAACCAAGTTTGTGCTCACTGATCCTACATCAATTCCCAAGGCGAATTTTTGCAAGATATTTTAGCCTCCCTGTTGTGGTATATCATGTCTACAAAAGCCTCTAAACGTGTTTTTAATCCCGTTTCCGCTGAATGTTCATCCAAAACTATGCTCATCACTGGGATGGAGTACTTATGACTTACCCGGGGCATAGCACTTTTTGCCACTATTTCAGGCATACATGTTAAGGGAAATAGGTGGATAATCCCATCGAAGCCTTTCTTTGAGTAATTAACAATTTGGGCTATTGATTCTTGGCCATGACCACCTACAAAAGATTTAATGAAAGGATGGGCCAATTTAGGCAGCTCTTTATGGTTTTTAGGTTTTAGGAAGGTGGGAAAAAGATTTGCACGAACCCAATCAGTTATATAAATACTTTTATGTACCTCAACTCCTAGTTTGCCCAGTTGTTTTACAATGTTTAAATTTGCAAAAGGTTCAAGCACAGTATATATTTCCCCCACGACACCAATTTTTATAGGTGGTTTATTACTTTTATCTGTGTTTTTGCTTGAAAAAACCCTTATGACTTCGGCCTCTACACTACTTACCTCATTTTCGCTTTTTATATCAGATATTCTTTGCAAAATATAATCGTAGGCTTTGTCAGTTTGGCCTCTCACCATTTCCACAGGTCTTAACTTGCACGCTTCTACTTCCACTTTATCCAAAAGTAATGCTTTTTTCCACGCAAGTCGCGTTGCATATATAATATCTTTGATGGAATTGTTTTCTTTATTGACAATCAATTTAATTTTATTGAGCAATTGCAAAAAACACCCCTGCGGCGGCTCTAAAATAATCATTTTAAACTCAAAACCTAAATTCTTTAAGATTTCTTTTTGCACTATACCGTAATATCCAAATCTACATGGTCCCACACCTCCGGCCATTATTATGGTATCGGCTCCTTTTTCCAATGCCTCAATAAAATTACCTATGTTTATTTTTAAAGGTAGACATGCAAATTCTGGCGAGTGGGCTACACCCAGTTCAAGGGTCCTTTTTGTGCAAATAGGCGGAACTATAACTTCCAGACCTAGATTTTCAAATAAAGATTTTAATGGTACGTAGATATTACCCATGTGCGGAAAAGTTATTTTCAAAATATTCCCTTCCTTCCATGACATCCAAAAAAGCTTCAAGTCTAGTGTTAAAACCCGTTTCCCCCGCGTGTTCATCTAAATTTATATACAAAAAAGGAATATTATAATCGCCCTTTGCCTTTTTTTCTATTAGTTCACCAACCAAGGAGTCTGGACCACATCCAAAGGATGCTACGTAAATTATGCCATCAACTGTTTTCTTTTCTAAAAAATAATTTGCCGTACCTATGTTTCTTTTACCTAAGGTCCAAAACATTTTTTTTGATAGCTTTTTAGTGCCTTTAAGAATATTTTTACGTGATACCATTTCACAAGTTGTAAAATCAACATTGTGTTTTTTTAGTTTCCTAATAATGCCCATACTAATAAAATCGTCATATATATTATAACTATGGCCTAACAAGAGGACTTTTAATCTTGTGTTTATGTTTCGT
This sequence comes from uncultured Clostridia bacterium, assembly GCA_964389965.1. Classification (GTDB taxonomy): domain Bacteria; phylum Bacillota; class Thermosediminibacteria; order Thermosediminibacterales; family Tepidanaerobacteraceae; genus DUNY01. The sequence continues at coordinate 5,979 of CAYMGK010000020.1, forward strand.
GTTAAAATCGGTTTTTTTATTAATTGGGATTCAAACCGTTTTTGAGACTTAATGGCCTTGGAAAAAGCCTTAAACAACCGAAATCCATCTGTTTTTAAAATCTCGCCTAGTTGGAGAATATGTCTCACGATTCCGATTCTTCCCTTATATAGATTCAATTCCGAATCAATAATGGCAGGCAAATCAAGTATGCTATTTCTTACCATATCGGGCAAGCCCAAAAACTTCGGACAAATATATTCTTTTGGCTCTATACTTATAATTCTTGGCACATAAATAATATCGACTTTACCAATTAGATCAACTACATGACCATGAAATATTTTAATTGGCAAACATGCATCATCAACACATAATTCAATCCCTTTTTTCAATATCTCCATATTCGTCGGGGCAGATAGAATAACTTTGTGACCAAGTGAATTAAAAAATGTTTTCCAAAAGATATAGTGCTGATGATAAAATAAAGCTCTTGGTATTCCTATGTACAAAGCGTACACCTCAAATAAATGTTTTCATTTGTTATTAATAAAACAGATTACTACTATTCTAAACAAAGCCGTTTTAATCAGTAATGTCGGTAACGGTTTTTTCAAAATTGCAATTGGGTTGATAAAATCAAGCCACAGGATCTTTTCATTCCCATATAATCCGAATCCTAACAACAAAAAAAACAATGGACTTAGTATCATAAAAAGATTGTTTACATCTACCCCATACACTGTTGAGAAAATGCCTCCCGCAACGACTCTTGTTAAACCCGAACTTAAAACAGTGGATAGTAAAACCGTGGAAACCATTTCTATAAAACATAGTAACAAAATAACAAAACAATATCTTGGATTTACAATCAACCCAGTGAGTAAAATTCCAATAACATCTATGTGCATGATTCGCTCCCTATTTAGACTTAGGATTAAAAAATACTGCCATCAAATATCCAAAAACAATAGCAGCAGTTATACCGCCTGCTCCAGCTTTTAACCCCCCCGTAAATACCCCTAATAACCCATATTCATTTACCCCTTGGATAGTTCCTGTTACTAAATTATGACCAAAACCTGTAAGTGGTATAGTTGCACCGGCTTTTGCAAAATCGGCGAAAGGTTGATAAAGACCCAAACCACTTAATATAGCCCCTAAAGTCACAAATATAACTAAAACATGGCCAGGAGTTAATTTTGTAGCATCCATCAAAATTTGACCAATAACACATATAAATCCTCCAAAAATAAATGCCATCACGTAATCCATTTATTAGCTCCCTAATCTCATAAATTTTCCAAAGATATTGCATGAGCAATACACGGTATGGTTTCTCCCTGTAAACTACTTTTTGTACTCATTAAGGCTCCCGTGGCTATAAGTAATACCTTGCTGAATTTTCCTTTTAGCATTTCTTTAAAAATATAACTACAAGTAACAACTGCGGTACATGCACATCCACTCCCGCCAGCATGTACATCTTGTTCCGGATAATAAATCATAACACCACAATCAGTTAGTTTATCCGAGACATCAAAACCGCTTTGCTTCAATAGACTTTCGGTGATTTGTTTTCCTACACTTCCCAGATCACCTGTTATAATCAAATCATAGAAATCTGGCCCCCTTTTCGTATCTTTAAAATGTTTTGTGATAGTATCCACTGCAGCCGGTGCCATAGCAGTTCCCATGTCATTTAAGTCTGAGGATCCCATATCAATTACCCTCCCCACAGTGGCAGAAGTAATGTGGGGATTTTGTTGTTTTAAAGATAAAATCATTGCACCCGCGCCTGTTACCGTCCATTGAGATGTGGGTGCCCTTTGTTGGCCTAACTCTAAAGGAAACCGGAATTGCCGTTCGGCAGTACAAAAATGACTAGAAGCTGCTACAACTACATTTTTAGCATACCCGCCATCTATCAAAACAGCGCCTAATGATGCACCTTCTGCTATCATTGAGCAGGCACCGTAAATACCGAAAAACGGTATGCCCAATTCACGTGCGGCAAAACTTGCAGGGGTGATTTGATTTAACAAATCTCCGGCGACAAGGTATTCTATCTCACCTGTGGGAACATTGCTTGTTTTGATAGCCATTTCAATAGCCTCTTTTAATATTTTGCTTTCGGCTTTTTCCCAACTGCTTTCTTTGTATATATTGTCTTTTAAAATTAAATCATAATAGTCCTTAAATCGACCTAAGCCTTCTTTTGGTCCTACAATGGAGGCAGTTCCAACTATGGAAGGAGGGCTTTCAAATTTAATAGTTTGATTACCAAGCCTTTTGATTGCCAAATAATATCTCTCCTAAAGTTTCTGTAAATAATAAATTAAACCAGTAAAAACTGCAGTTATCGTGCCATATACCAAAACCGGCCCGGCTACAATGAACATCTTAGCGGCAACTCCGAATACATAGCCCTCACGTTTGAATTCCATTGCAGGTGCTACTATTGAATTAGCAAAACCGGTTATCGGTACAATTGAACCTGCACCGGCAAATTTTCCAATATTATCGTATATTCCGATGCCGGTTAGAAAGGCCCCTAAAAAAATCATGACGATTGATGTAGGTGTACCGGCTTGGCTTGGTGTCATACCCCTTGAAATAAAAAAACTCGAAATTACTTGACCGATAACACATATGATTCCTCCTACGAGAAATGCCATAGTAATATTTTTCAGTAAAGGTGGTTTTGGCTTTTTTTGTTTGGCCAAGTCTTGGTAATCTTGTTGCTTTTTTGATTTGATAGACATACCATCACCTTTTTAGAAATTCAATTTGCGGATAGATAGAATAATACACCCGTATTATCAACGTTCCGCCGTTTCATCTACCTTAAATGCTACTTTAATATTTGTCTTGTATCCTATTATCTTTCCTGCCCGTACACTTGCAGTATTGTTTAAAACTTCAACACCTGTAATATTTCTAACTGTTTTGCTTGCGTCTTTTACTGCATTTTCTGCCGCTTCCTGCCAGTTATTTGAAGATTCCCCTACCAATTCTAAAATCTTGACAGTCAATGGTGAATCTCTCCTTTTCACTTTATTGGATTTATAAAACACATTATAGGTATACAAAAACGAATAATTCTATTGTTATAGGCTGATTATTTTTTCAACAAAAAAACAAGCTTGGCACTTCTTGGAATCCTCTCTTTATAAAAACCCCTAAATAGAAAAAAACCTGCTATTAAGAAAAACAGTAGAATTAATATAATAAACTTTTCCCTGTTTAAGTAAATCATCAGGACTACCTCCTCCTCCTTTTTATTATGTATAATCGGTAAAAAATTATGCAAAAAAAAAGCCTTTTTAGGCTCTAGATAAAAAGATTTTTATTTTCTTTAGTATCTTCCTTTCGAATCTTGATATTTGTACTTGAGTTAAATTTAAAATCTTCGCAACTTCTACTTGGGTCATATCTTTGAAATATCTAAGGATTATAATGTGGCGCTCTTCCTTGCTAAGTTTAGATAGGGCCTCTTTTAAAATAATTTTATCAAATAGCAGATCTTGTTGATCCTCCTCATTTTTAATTTGATCAATTAGATGTATCGGAGAGCCATCATCTTGATATACAACATTGTCAAGTGAAACCAACGATTGTGAGGCTTCTAACGCCATTACTAACTCCTCTATAGGAACACCGATTTCATCAGATAGTTCGTTGATCGTTGGCTCCCTATCTAAAGCATTTGTGAGCTCTTCCCGCGTTTTTTGAATTTTAAAGGCCAATTCTCTCAGCGACCTAGCCACTTTAATAGGTTTGTCATCCCTAATGTATCTTCTTACTTCTCCAAGTATCATTGGAACCGCATAAGTGGAAAACCTTACACCATAAGAAAAATCAAATTTTTCAATCGCCTTAAGCAAACCTATACTACCAATTTGAAAAAGGTCTTCAGATTCATATCCCCTATTACCAAAACGTTTAACTATACTCCATACCAAGCCTAGGTTAAGGGACACAAGTTTGTCTTTAGCCCATTTATCTCCACATTTTGCTTTTTTTAAAAGTTCTAAAATATTTTCGGAACTCATGTGGGTTTCCACACATCATTTTTGATGTTTTTTGTCATTGTAACAAGTGTTCCCTCACCTGGAGCAGATTTTATTTTCAATTCGTCCATAAAATCTTCCATTATGGTAAATCCCATCCCTGACCTTTCCAATTCCGGTCTCGAAGTCCATAGTGGCTGTCTCGCTTTTTCCAGATCTTCAATACCTTTACCCCAGTCTTGAATCAAAATAACAATTTTATTCTCGTAAAGTTTTGAGTTGATTCTAATGTTGCCAATAACTTCATCATAACCGTGGATAATACAATTTGTCACAGCCTCAGAAACTGCTGTTTTTATATCCGCCAGCTCATCTAATGTCGGATCTAGTTGTGATGCAAAAGCGGCAACTACTACCCGCGCAAAAGATTCATTTTGGGACTTACTTAAAAAATCCAACTGCATTTCATTTAAAAACGTCACAAGATCACCTCTTATAATTTATTTGAAAGCATCTTTCTCATTGTTAAAATGTTTTATAACACTAAAAAGACCCGATATTTCAAAGATACTTTTTATTCGGGGAGCCAAATGGACTACCCCTATTTCCCCTTTTCGCCTCTGAAGTTTTTTATAACGACCCAAAATCATGCCTACACCTGAGCTATCCATAAAAGATACTTCTTTGAAATCAAATAGTAACTTCTTAATTCTAAATTTCTCAATGTTGTAATCTATTTCATCTCTAATGAATTGCGTCATGTGATGGTCTAGTTCTCCCTTTAGATTTACTTTTAATAAATCTTTTTTTATTTTTATCATCATATTTTACTCCACCCCCTTTGCTTTATATACAATTATTCGATGAATATTATAAATCTCCTTCTAGAATATTCCACAATTTACATATTCTTTATATAATTAAAAAGCCTCCCCTATATCACAGGGGAGACCAAATTTTTTTTGAGAAAAGCCTTTACATTATTTGAGTAAAATCGTTATTTGAATTTATATATAAAGTAGTTTACTTAATATCTTTTTGAGCACTTGGATGAAATTTGCTTTTTCTATATTCTCAGGTATAACCATATCAACTTTTTTGACAATCTCACCATTTTGTTCAACTGTGAGAGTCCCTACTACTTGGTTCTTTTTTAAAGGAGCTAATAATTTTTCAGGAACTATAATCTTAGTATTTAATTCACTATCTTTACCTTTCTCTACTAGAACATTTACATCTTCGTGCACAATGATGTCTGCGATCTCCGTATATCCCTTTTCCACTGGAACGGATTTTTGTACCATTCCTTTCTCGACTATTTTGACAGAATCATAATTTTCAAAGCCATAATCAAACATTTTTATCGAATCCTCAAACCTCTGATCATTTTCATTTGCATTTAAAACTACGGAAATCAATCTAAAATCCCCGCGTTTTGCAGTGCCGGCAAAACAGTGTCCCGCCTTGCTATGAAAACCGGTTTTTAAACCATCTAAACCCTCATATTTTCCGATGAGTTTATTGGTGTTTGCGAGCATTGTAGCATCGCGTTTTTTATCAGTATGTTCAAGATAGTCCATCCAGATGGTTGACCATTTAAAAAACAAGGGGAACTCAATTAATTTCCTCGAAACTATCGCTGTATCATATGCTGTAGTATAGTGTTTGGGAGAAGATAAACCGTGGGGGTTTGTGAAGTTTGTATTATGCATGCCTAGTTCCTTTGCTTTATTATTCATTAATTTAACAAAACCTTCAACACTCCCTCCTACATGTTCAGCTACTGCCACAGAAGCATCGTTAGCCGAAGCAACAACAATGCATTTTAACAATGTTTCAAGGGTTTGTTCTTCTCCAAGTCCAAGAAACACTTGGCTACCACCGGTACCCCATGCCCTATCACTGATCTTAATAATATCTGATAGTTTAACTTCCCCTAAATCAAGAGATTCAAAAACTACAACCAAAGTCATTATTTTCGTAATACTTGCAGGTTCCATTTTTTGATGTGGATTTTTTTCGAAAAGCACCTTTCCGGTACTTGCATCCATCAAAATTGCCGTAGGGGCCTTGATGTCAAGTTGTTGTTGTTGTGCAGCTACAGCCGGTTTTAGAAACATGATTAAAGTGATAAGTAAAATACAGACTGATCTTCTATTACAGCAGATCATTGTACATTGCTCCTCCCTTCTTCTTAGTATAGTTTTCCGTATAGGAGATATTTTATACAACTTTAGGCTCTGGGATGGGTTTTATCGTACACTTTTTTTATTCTATTTTGTGTTATATGTGTATATATTTGAGTTGTAGAGATATCAGTATGTCCCAACATTTCTTGTACAGACCTTAAATCCGCACCATTTTCTAAAAGGTGTGTTGCAAATGAGTGTCTAAGTATATGTGGCGAAATAATTTTATTAATCCCCGTTTGTTTTGAATATTTTTTTATTATTTTCCAAAGTCCCTGGCGTGTTAAAGCTTTGCCACGGCGGCCAAGAAATAAAACATCTGTTTCTGCATTATTTGATATTTTGCATCTTACATTTAAAATATAGTTTTTCAAATACTTTATTGCTATAAAATTAACGGGGATAATTCTTTCCTTTGAACCTTTGCCGATACAGCGCAAAAACCCCATTTCGATATTTACATCCTTCTTATTAATGGAAATGAGTTCAGATACTCTTATACCTGTAGCATATAACAATTCAAGCATACATCTATCTCTAATTCCCAATGGGGTGGACATATCTGGTTGGCGTAATAGTATTTCAACTTCCTTAACAGTTAACACCTTAGGCAATCTTTGCTCTAATTTAGGGGTATCTAGATTTAGGGTTGGATCTTCGTATATTATTCGCTCATTAAATAAAAATTTATAAAAGGATTTTATAGATGCACAGGCACGGGATATTGTATTACTTGCTTTGCCCTGCCTTTGCATTAGCCTAAAATAGGCCACTATATCGGAACGATTTACATGTTTAACATTTATTATATTTTTTGCTATCAAAAATGATGTGAAGCTTTTTAAATCCCTATTATAAGCGTAAACAGTATTTTTCGCGAGCCCTTTTTCTACTGACAAATATTCAAGGAAATTCTTTAAGAGTTTCTCCATATTATTCCTCCTAAACAGACCTTGGTTTTAGAATTTATTTAAAAGTGAGGTTTCTGTTTAAATGGGATTATTGATGAAAGGTCTTAAATCATCTAAAGACTTGAGGAATATGTAAAAAGCTTTATAAACATCGGAGAGATATATCCCTCAATTAAACTAGATATGACAAGAAAAAAGGTAAAAAATAAGCTTAGCATAAGATACCCCGTTAGCAATTGTGGGTAATCAACATGGTGGTTTTTAAATTTATTTTTTAAAATTGTTACGGCAAAGGTTAGGGCAGCTACTCCTATAGAAATTATACAGGGTAAGAAAACCAAGTTCTGGGGGAGAATAGATAAAACAGATAACAATATACCTTTCGACCCTAATTTGTCAATCAGGAAACCTATAGTAAAACCTAATACGAATCCTCTTAAAAACATTATTATTAATATGAGCGGAAAGCCTATAATAGAAAGACCAAGTGATATCAGTACAAATGCCGTTTTTAAGTTATTCGATAGCGATAAGTAAAAAACTGATGCACAATCCACTGTAATATTATTAATGTTAGTCAGTATATCATTGATAAAATTTAATATATTCTCCAATTGAAAATCTGACATCATGTTCACTGCAATACTACCCGAAATTATGCCGATTATTAAAGCAGTGCATAGAATAGTATATTGGACTATATTTCTCTTAAAATATTTCATAAATATTCTAGGGAAATGATTCACTAAAATAGCCACCCCTTTGGCATTAATATTCCATAAAAAATATTATGCCAAAAAGGACGGGATTATACATTTTCGTTTAGAACCTTTCCGTAAAATCCACCACCACCCATCTTAAGCTTCAGTTTTCCTTCTCTTGCTAATACAATGTTTTCGGCTATTTCTTTTCCTACAACTTGCGTTAATGAAGCAACATCGGTATTATGAATGATATTTATTTCTGTACCAAAACTTTGGAGTAGTTTTTCAAGGGTCTTTTTACCGATTCCCGGGATAAACTCCAGAGGTATCTGATGCTGATAATGAGGTCTATTTAATGGATGAACAGGTATTTTAGAATCAGATATAAAGACTATTCTATCAAGCACACCAAGGGTTACAGATTTGTTATCGCAAATTTGACATTTTAAAATTGGAGGTTCTTCTGTAGCTGTATAATTGCATGAATGACAAAAAGTCCTATGATATTTACCTAGTTTTGGGTTTAAACCATAATTTGAAATTATTGTATTGCCATTTATATTTTGCATTGCTAAAAAAACACTTTTGAAGTCTGGGGATTCCAACCTCATTTTATTGTATTCTCGGGCTATTTTTCCAAGAGAATGAGCATCAGAATTGCTTAAAAACGCTTTTGTTGAGAGTTCACTTATTGTATCAGCAAAGCTGCTGTCAGCACTCAACCCCAGTTCAATTGCCGCAACATTATGCAGACTATTCCCAAAAGCTGATGAAAGTCTATCATAGCAGCTACCATAAAAACTTTTATAAGGAGTAAAAACATGTGCAGGTACCAACTTACCCCCCAAAGTATCAGCGGTTTTAAGTAAAGTCTTTGCAGATAAACGTGCCCTTTGAGAGCTCAAGGTAATATTTGTTATATATTCAGACATTATCTTTGAGAACTCTTTAATTTGTTCAAAATAAGGAAAAAAAACAATACTATGTGCAACCCCTTTAGTCTCAGTAGTTTCAATCTCAGCTCCTAAGATAATTGTAAGTTTGTCTTTGTACCTCAAGCCACCACCTGATAAAGGCTCTACCACTCCGTCCCGAAGGTGTTCAGAAATTTCTTCAATTACGTACGGGGAAGCACTATCTACAATACCTACAATGTCAATGCCTTTTTTGTATATACAATAATCGTATATATTGTTTAATGTTAAGGCTTTGGATGCTGTGATTTTTACGGGGTTTTTTTTGGCCTGCCCGATATGAACATGTAAATCAACAAAATATTCCATTATTAATCACCCTCAATAAGAGAATATGTCAAAAGTAAGCCGGAAATAGTTTTGCCGTCGGCGATTTCACCGCTGTGAATCTTTTTTAAAACTTCTTTAGCAGGCATTTTTACCACCTGCAGATATTCGTCAAAATCGGCTTTCATTGATTCTTTTTTCAGTTCTTTTGCTATAAATAAGTGAATTACTTCATTAGAAAAACCCGGAGAAGTATAAAAACTTGTAACACGCTTAATACTTTTTGGAAAATAACCGGTTTCCTCCACTAACTCCCGTTTAACACACTCTTCTTCGGATTCACCTTTTTCTAATTTTCCTGCAGGTATTTCTAAAAGTACTTTTTCGATCGCTTTTCGATATTGTTTTACCATTAATATGTTATTTTCTTCGTCTACAGCAACTACGGCAACTGCCCCCGGATGCTCCACGATTTCACGGGTTGATTTTCTACCATTTGGTAAAATAACTTCATCTACGCGAAGTTTTATTAATCTACCGTTGAAAATATTTCTGGAATTTAACGTATCTTCAAAAAAATCCATAGTAGATCCCCCAATTTGGTTTTATACTACCTACATAACATTTTAGGACAAATTGAATAAAAGGTAAAGCTAAAATGCCACTTGACATTAATTGACGCCCGTTTTTGACGAAATATTTACCAATTGAAATTCAAAATTTGTCAATAAAAAACACCTCAATTCATTAAATTGGTCAAATTCGCTTGAAAATGATTTTCTAATGAATTTAGGTGTTTATTGTACTAATATTTAAGATTTATAGTCATTTTAATAGTGTTTTCTGTAGATTTATAGGGTTATTAAATACTATAATTCTTGGTATATCTCGTCTATCCAACCTTAAGCTTCATTCTTAATTTATCCGAGATTATTGCTATAAATTCAGAGTTTGTTGGTTTTCCACGGTCTTTAGTCGTCGTATATCCGAAAAGACTATTCAAAGTTTCTACACGACCTCTATTCCACGCTACTTCTATGGCATGCCTTATAGCCCTTTCCACACGGCTGGGTGTAGTATTGTATTTGTTTGCGATGTTTGGGTACAGCTCTTTGGTTACAGCTGAAAGCAATTCGATATCATTAGTCACCATACATATGGCCTCTCGGATATAAAAGTATCCCTTTATATGTGCTGGTACACCTATTTCGTGGATAATATTAGTGATCATTACTTCTAAATTATTTTTTTTGTTTACTTCATAGTCCGATGTTTTCCTAGAAATTTGGTGTTGTGTGGGTGAACCAATATCGGCCATTTGTTTTATACGATCTGCCAGGATATTTAAATCAAAAGGTTTCACTATGTAATAATCAGCTCCAAGATTAATTGGTTTTTGTGTAATTTTGTCTTGTCCAACGGCAGAAAAAACAACGATTTTCGGTCTATTGGGATTATTTGAAAGCCTCTCGATTACACCTAAACCATCTAAATTAGGCATAATTAAATCTAAAACCAAAACTTCGGGCTCCAGTTCTTCCGATTTTTTTAGAACTTCTACCCCGTCATGTGCAACCCCCACTATTTCTATGTCATTTTCATCTTCAAAAAACTCAACAATTAAATCACAAAAATCTTTGTTGTCGTCAGCAATTAACAATTTGATCTTTTGATTTTCTAGCATGAAGATTCCCCCTTTTAAAAAATATACTAATTAGTTATTAATTCGACAAACTATGGAAAATACCTCCTACCATACCATATTTTGTTTATAAACTTTATATATGAATTTATGTATTCAAATTGTTTAACTCATTTAACATCCATTCAATAAAAATGCC
>CAYMGK010000021.1:0-15947 GCA_964389965.1 uncultured Clostridia bacterium
GGTTGTTTTTTTGGGTCCCTTTGTGCATAAAAAAGATTTTCCTTTTCCCAAAACTCGTACCATTTATCCTCTACTTTTTGGGGGTTGTAAACGGGTGGCAGTTCTTTTTTCATCAAATTCACTCCTGTGCTTAATACTTGTAATTCTGGAGATTTCCTATGTAATTTTCACATAAACTATATCACACCGGCAACAATCAATCCAATCATGAAGATACCTGTAATTATTCGGTAGTAGGCAAAGAGTTTGAGTGAGTGCTTTTTCAAATATGATAGAAACTTGTCCACCGCCAACAATGCAATGACAAAGGACATTACAAAGCCCACTCCCAAGGCTTGCCATTGGATTAAAGTCATACCTAAATACCCTTTTATTAAAGAATAGCCACTAGCAGCCACCATAGTTGGAATAGCCAAAAAAAATGAGAATTCTGCTGCTGCTTTAACGGATAATCCAGATGCCATTCCACCCATTATAGTTGATGCAGACCTAGACATACCGGGGATTAGTGCAAGGCATTGGCTTATGCCTATTGTAAAAGCTTGCTTTACACTAGCTTTATCCATATTATCCATTCCTAGACGGCCAAAATAATTTTCTACTAATACCATTAAGACCCCACCGATTATAAGAGCTATAGCTACAGTGAGAGACGAAAATAGGTGCTTCTCTATTATATCGTTCGCCATTAAACCCAACATTGCAGCAGGTAAAAAGGCAACAAATATTTTAAACCATAATTCAAACCCTCTTTCACCCGGTCTTAAATGTCTTAGAGAATCTACTATCTTGTGTCTGTAATAATAAACTACTGCTAAAATAGCCCCTAATTGTATTACAATTTCAAACATAGTATGGAAACTCCCACCTTTAAAATCTATAAAATCCCCTACTATAATCATATGACCTGTGGAAGATACAGGCAAAAATTCAGTTATGCCCTCAACTATTCCCATAATAAAAGCTTTAATAATTAAATTCACATTTGATCCTCCTACTCCCAAGATTTTTATATAGACTTTAGTATTCGCAGTTTTGGATATTGAAAACTGACTTTTACACACATATTAAAAGGGCAAGCCGGCCATAGGTTTTATATGGAATGAACCTCCAAACTAAAATCATATTTTAAATCCTATAAAGACAATTATAGTATATCACCTATAGAAAATAAAGACATAATACCAAAAACTCAACAAAATAATAGGAACCTGAGATACATAGGATTCATATTATAAATTAAAGGCCAATAAAAGCAAATGTAAAGATGAATCTATTTCCGGCAGTCCTCAAGAGAGGTAGTGTTTTATGTGGACCGATTTACGATAATTGTTATACTGCTTATTTTTATTTATTATTATTTTATGCGCAAAACATCGGTTATAGGCGGGGTCCACAGCCCAAAAGCGCAATCATTAAAACCTTGTAACAAACGGCATGATTATTGTTTTATTACGAACGAATGTGATAAACCGTATATTGAAAATAGTGCTTTATATAACATATTATGTACAAAAAACAATGAAGAATCGAAAATACAGGACCTAAATAAAGCGAAATTAAAGATGCCTCGTGAAACAAAGGATGATTTGGGTTCATATAAAAGTTTCTCACATAAAGATGTGTCGGAAAATACAATATCATGTGGAAATAAAACTGAAAAGAAAAAGGAGGAAGAAAAAATGGCGTTGATCCAAGCCCCTGTTTTGATTGGTGAAGGCTGTATACAACGAATGGTTGAGTCAACGGTGACTCTAGAGGATTCCGCTATAAAAATAAAAGAAATTAGAGCCTTAGTGGAAAACTTAAATACCACCGTGATACAGGATAAAGTCATTATACAGGGAACACTTCATAAACAGATATTCTATGTCGGTGAGGATGCCGTTGTTCACCATCAGACGGAACTCATACCTATAAGTTTTTTCATTGATATAGAAAATGCCATGCCCGGTATGAGCACAACTGTTATCCCTGTTATAGAACATGTAACTTATACCCTTTTAGATTCTGAAACTTTGCACCAAAAAGTTATATTGATTTTTTCAGTTACAGTGACAGATATTCAAAATCTTGATGTGGTTGAGGGAACAGGCACACCCCTTTATTTTGTGTCCCGGATTATGGGAGAAGGGTCTCAACAGCTTATAGTCGAAACAGCAGTAACACTGGTTCAACCTACTCTTAAAGTGGATGAAATAACGGCAACAATACAAAACATAGTCACAGATGTAATAGACGATAAAGTGATTATTCAAGGCATTCTTCATAAACAAGTATTTTATGTGGGCCTTGACAACATAGAGTACCATCAAGCGGAAGATATTCCTTTTAGCCTTTTTGTCGACGTTGAAGGGGCAACTCCAGGCATGAATGTTCAAGTTATACCTACAATCGAAACAATCAATTATAACTTGGAAAATAATTCGGATTTAGCACAACATGTTGTAATTCAATTTTCCGTAATTGTAACAGAAGGGGTTAGCGTAAATCTAGAGGAAGGGGCAGGTCCAACCATCCTTTTAAATGAAATAGTTGGCGAGGCTACAAACCAAACTCTTTTACAGGACATAATCGCAATGGAAAACCCTACTCAAAAAATAAGAAATGTTGAAGCAGAGATCACAGAAATCAATGCACAAGTTATAACAAATAAAGTAATCCTTCAAGGCCAAATCCACAAGCAAATATATTATATCGGCATAGATAATATTGAGTATGAACAAGGTGAAGATATTGAGTTTAGTTTTTTCGTGGATTTACCTAATGCCGTCCCTGGTATGAATACAACTTTAAACCCAACCATTGAAAGTGTAATTACTGAATTACTAAACGAAAATGAAATGCTAGAAAAAGTGGTGCTAAGTGTGGATGTATTGGTTTCATCTACTGTTAATTTTGATGTGAACTTAGTAGAAGACTAATAAAAATCAGATAGGCAAGCGGCCTTAACTGCAGTTTGTTTGGCAGGTCTGCCGCCTTCTTTTTATAATCTAACAAAAGAAAGGGAGGTGATGGTTTTATGGCTTTTACTTATACGGCAAACTCTACAGACAGTACTTTGCAAACTGAGACTGTTGCTATTGAAGTATCGCCTGCAAGCGGGGTGCTTACAACTGCAATGGTACCCGGGGATTCAGTCTCAGCTACAATAAATGTGTCAAATACAGGCACCGTTGATGAATTCTATTTTGTTACGGCGGATTGGAAGGCCACGGGCACAACAACAACTTCATTGGCGGCACTGTTAGCATATAATCTGAATGTGAGTGTTTCCGCTGATACAACAGACTTATTCACAGGCAAACTCGAAGACCTTATAGATAGGCCCGATAGCCCCGGCCGTGAATTAACTTTGAATACTGCCAGTGAAGACGTTACATTTAACTTTATATTGCCGTCAAGTGTTGGCAATGCCGTTCAAGACATTGATGTAGCAATAGATTTTATTTTTGTAGCGACTTCATGATGATAGAATAAGGGCCTTCAAATGAGGGCCCTTACTGTGGGAGAGTAGTTATAATGGGTGAACATAATAATAATGGTATTGTAGCCATGATGCCTACAAGAAATGAATCAAATAGATATTTAGGCCAGGTCATAAATCATCTTTCAAAGTGGGTCGATAAAATAGTTGTATTAGACGATGCCTCAGAAGATAACACCTTTGAATTCGTAAGTAAAAATGAAAAGGTAATTGCTTATAAAAATAAGCATTGCATTTTTAAGGAAAACGAATCGACTCTTCGGTCAAAATTATGGGATATTACAGTGGCACAAAAACCTGACTGGATTTTGGCTATTGATGCTGATGAGATTTTTGAGGACAGAATCATTGATGAAATACTTTTATTGATAAACCAAAATTATTACGATGCCTTACATTTTAGAGTATTCGACTTTTGGTCATCTAATACCTACTATAGGATAGACGGTGGTTGGAATCCTTGGTCAAAATTCTTACCTTATTTGATAAGATACAATCCCGATATTAGTTACCACTGGCCTGACAAGGAAATTCATTGTTGCAGATTTCCGCATCCCTGTGAGAATTTTATACCTTATTATTCGGACATTAGAATAAAACACTTCGGTTGGGCGAACCAAAGAGACCATCAGAAAAAGTTTTTATTTTACAAGAATAAGGATGTGAAGCTTTATGGGCAAGTCTTGCCGCATACCCAAAGTGTCATGATTGCACCAAGGCCAAATGATTTAGAAATGTGGAAAGAAGCAAAGCGGCTCGGTTTTTTAAGCAAAGCTTAAAAATGCGGCATTTAATGTAAAATATCCTGAATATATAAGTTATATCGTGGATCAATTATATAAGTTACCGTGGATCAATATAATAACTTATTCCGGGGATTTATAATTAGGAGGAGGTTACATGCCAAAACAGATTGGGATCCTTACAACTAATTTTTTTAGTCCTGATGGCAAAAGAATGGTATATGGCGGAGCAGAAAGATACGGATTTGAATTAACTAAACTTTTAATGGATTTGGGTTATAAAGTAACTTGGTGGCAAATCGGAAGTGGATGGAAGAGAAAGCTCCTGCCCGGTGTCACAATAAATGCAATTCGAGAAACAAAAAATGAATTTATGACTTTCCCGAATTTAAACCAACATTTTCATGAGCAGGCAATGGAAATTGATTATGCCATATATTTCGTGACTTTTTTAGCATATCCCCAGGTCTTGGAAAAAAGTATTTCAATTTCTCATGGGGTTTTCTGGGATTATCCTGGATTTGACTCCCAATTACCTACAAAAGCAGATCGAGATGAATGGCTTAGAAGGTACCATATAGCCTTAAGTGGACCTGATAAAATAATTTCCGTTGATACAAATACTATAAACTGGGTAAATGCAACATGGCCCTGTCTTGCACACAAATTAGAGTATATACCCAATTTCGTTGATGTTCATAACTTTAAATCAAAAGTAAAAAAAGATGACAAAATAAAAATAGTGTTTCCCCGCCGCCTCACATCTGTTAGAGGCCTAAATGAAACAGCTCATGCAGCGAAAATACTAACATCTAGGTACCCTAACAAAATAGAATTTCATTTCGTGGGAAGGGGCCATTCTAATCTTGTAGAAGCGGAAGCCCTTAAATGGGCATCGAAAAACGAAAACATATATTATTATTGGCAACCACCACATATTATGAATAAGATTTATGCAGAAATGGATATTGCCCTTATACCAACTAAGGCTACAGAGGGAACCTCCCTTTCCTGCCTTGAGGCTATGGCTTCAGGATGTGCCATCATTGCTACACCTGTTGGAGGCCTAACAAATCTAATAATTG
This sequence comes from uncultured Clostridia bacterium, assembly GCA_964389965.1. GTDB lineage: Bacteria > Bacillota > Thermosediminibacteria > Thermosediminibacterales > Tepidanaerobacteraceae > DUNY01. The sequence continues at coordinate 5,316 of CAYMGK010000021.1, forward strand.
ATGGTTATAATGGATTATTGATAAAACCCACTTCTAGCAATTTAATTGATGCAATTGAATACTTGCTTCATAACGAAGGTGAAAGGCGACGTATTGGAGAAAATGCCAAAAAAGTTGCCAAGACTTTTCACATTAAACGTTGGAAACAAAATTGGATAAAAATAATAAATCAGGTTTTTAGATGAGGTGCATAGAAATGTTTACAAATGTTGCAAAATGTACAGGAAATTTTATAAAAGTGCCTGCTCGCCCTTGTCCGGGCCTTGAAGAAGTAAGATTACCAGTAATTATAGCTAAGAAAAACATCTCATTGCTTTTCCCCGTCAAAAATTCTTTACCGGGTATCCCTGAAAAGGTAAAGGGTATTGACCTACTAGTACATAATTCTGAATTTGAAGTGGTAAAGGGGCTTATTATTTTTAATCTAGTGCTCAAGGAAGATATCCACTATGTTCATAAAAATATCGTAAAAAACGCTGTTTTTTATGATCAGTTCTCCTTTCCAGTATTTATAAAAAAGGCAAGACCAAATATGGACGCAGTATATGATATCAGCACCAACTGCACATACACAATTCTAAACCAATGTATATCAAAACAGATTATCATCGATATATACATTGAGTTAATCGAATATCGAAATAAATTTATTTGAAAAAGTTTACTAAAGCAATTTATTGAACATAGTTGACTAACAATATTATACTAGGGGGGAGTTTAATGCAAAAGATAATAAAAACCTTTAATCGTGCAAGGCAACAGGTTATAACAGCACGAAAAATTAAAAAAACCAACTGTGAAATCAGGTCTTTAAAATATACAAGCTTTTGTGATGGATTGGTTGTACAGGGTATTGTGCATAAGCAAGTATTTTTTGTAGGGTCGGATAATAAGATACACCATATTTCAGGGGATATTCCATTTAGCGCAATACTAAACATACCCGGCGCACGGCCTGAAATGGATGTAAGTATTAATGCGGATTTAGAAAGGATCCACACAGTGCTTACACCTTCCGGCAAATGCATCTTTTTTGAAGCAATTATAAAAATAAGCGCAACAGTGGAAAATACCATTTATGTTTTTGTTGTTGAAGGTGTTGATAGGACTATAATAGCTAAAACACCGATTGTAGAAAATGATAACCAAGCTCTTTTAGACAATACATTAGTTTTGAAAAATCCAGTGCGAAAAATTAGTGAAAGTAATTCCAAAATAATTATTAATAGTACAGAACTACTAAATGACAAGGTTTTAATTCAGGCTACTTTTCATAATCAGGTATTCTATATTGGCGAAGATAATTTGTCTTATCACGAAGCTTTTGATATTCCAGTAAGTTGTTTTGTAGATGTAATCGGAGCACTACCTAGCATGAAGGTATGTATAAAACCAACTGTGGAAACAAGTAAAATAAATATTATTCCACCCAACGCCCTTAAACTTACAGCGATTATACAGTTTAAGGCGGTTGTGGTAGACGAAAGTATTATAGGTATTGCCATTGCTCCCGAAGGACAAGAATATAATGTAGCTACGTTAGTAGGTCAAAGTTCCATTTTTCAGCATTTGGTTGAGTCCACCCAGATCTTGCAGCATAAATCAGTAAAGATAAGAAATATTGAAACAAAACTTTATAATGTCTCATCATCAACAATTGCAGATAAAGTAATAATAAATGGGGTACTTCATAAACAAATATACTATGTCGGCATTGACAACATAAATTATCATCAATCTGAAAATATCCCATTTACTACTTTTGTAGATTACCCAGGAGCCGAACCTAATCAAGATACTATAATCAAATCGGTTGTTGAGTGCACTAAATATCAGTTAAATGGCAATAACGGGCTCTTCCAGCAAAATATAATCAAATTTGATGTTACTGTTGTAAAGCAAGAAACATTGCCCGTTGTGCTAGGCATTGATTCTGACACTAGAATATGTATACCACAAATCATCGGAGGAGATACAACACAAATCATGATTAATGATATCGAACAGATTGAAATAATAGATAGTATTGTTGTAACAAAGGAGCCAATCGTAACAAGTGTAGAATTAACTGGAAGTAGGCAAACCCAAGTATCAGATTCGATTAGCATTTGTCCACCTGCCACTTCCATTGTACATGAACAATGTGTCCTTGAAAATATAAATACATTAGTCCAAAAAGACGGGGTTATTATTTCAGGTTATGTTAAATGCAATATTATTTATATTGATGAGACAGGTAGGGTCCATAACACTGTGTGCAGTTGCCCTTTTACAGTTATGATCCCCTTGGAAGGAATACTCCCTACAAATGTAATTGAAGTCAACGCTTTTATCGAACATGTAAATTTGACAATATCACCTAATGGCAACCATATTAAGATTTTTGTTGTAATCAAAGTAGATATAAAGGGCCTTAGAAAGGATATAGTATATGTTGTAACAGATGTAACAGGCCCTCATATAACAACAAAAAAAGTTCTAGTACTAGCAGAATTACCCTCAATGGAATTAAAACAAATGTTTGTTGTTACCGAAGTCTATGGTGAGAACATTTGCATCATTAAAAAGCCCCTCAAATTAAATGTAGTAGGGGAGGGGCCAAGACTGATAGATGTTGTAGTAGATGTAATGTGCAAAACATCTGATTAGATGGTATTTGGTTTTGTTGAAATCAGTAGTACTGTTCCCCCTCTTTTTTTATGACTCCCAAATTAAGTAGCTTTTGTAATATGGGGATAAGCATGGTAAATCTCATGTTTATTTCCTTTTTTATTTCGTAAGATGTGATACCTGGGGATTTTTTAATGAGTAGGGTAATTGTCTGCTCTGTATTAGAAAGTAAGGGTCTTTTTACATTTGAATTAGTTTTTTTTGATGGTGGGAGGCCATTCCATGTGTTGTTTTCCTTTAGAGTTTCACTGCCAGACTTTAGGGCGCATTTAAATGACTTTTTTCTATAGTATGCTCTTACAGTATAATCACTATTTAAAATAACCTTATATTCACCATCAGACAAGTTACAAAGTGTTGATAGGGTAGAACCTTCATTTATTTCTAGAATTTCCACATCCTCATTATGGAAATCCTTAAAGAACTGTGTAATTTGACTGGCTATTTTCTTTTCCAATCATCTCACCTTCTTTCTGTAATCTCCCAGTGGAAGGTCTTTAATGTTACCTGTAATTCAGTTTCTAATATTTGACCACTTGATGTCAAAAATGTCTTTAAAGGTGTGATTTTTAAATCCATTTTGCCTTTATACATATTCTCTTCATTATCAATATAAAATTTAAAATCCAGTTCATCAAAATCTTGATGTATATACTTATCCCTTCCTACGAAAATCACATCGAAGCAAAGCACACCTGTTGCCCATAAACCATCAGCCTGTTCTTCGTACCACTTTTTACTTGGGTAAACCTTCACATCCTTGATATAAAACGCCGGTGAAATTAAGGGCATTACATATTTCATGTTGTATGATATAGTATTTACAAAAACATTCTTATAGTTACCGGAAATTGGCATATGTAATCCGGTTACCAAATAAATATCTTCCTGTTGAATAATTTGGATGAAAAACTTCATTGAAAAAAATAACTTGATTAATGACCCACTCTCTATCTTCGATGATATGTCTTGGATTTTAGGTTTTACCTGGACATGCATATCACTTTTACCGTTTGCAACACTGCCTAAAATTCCAATAGGTGTTATACTCTTTTGACTGCAAATAACACCATCAGATCCAATGTAATATATATGTATATTTATAGCCCCTTGGATTAAAAATCTATGATCCAATATACTGACATCTAGGCATTCAATCCCAGCTTTTATGTCTTTGATGCCTTTTAATTTATCATCTAATTTTATCTTGTACTCCTCTGTAAAATCAATCTCCTTGGATTCTAAAATTCTTTCAACACTAACCAATTCTCTTACAACTCCAACCCTTGGGATAATATTTGTTACTACAGAAATTTGCCGTTTTACATACCCGGAAAAAGCTACGTTTACTAACACACTTATTGTAATAGTACCACCCTTTACTTCATTTGCAAGATAGGCTATTTCAGCATTTACATCAAAGGACATTCCTTTTTTAGTATTGGTTAACATGTGGCTATCACTAAAATCCATTTGCAAATAGTTATAAGCACTGCGCAAATATTCGTCTTTATATATAACCTCAACCCCGACATGTCCTTTTATTATTAATCTACTACCTTCGACCACATATGAGACTTTCTTGATACTTCCATGTATGTCTATAATGTCTTTCATATAAGGCATATCTGTAAAAGATTTTTGTGCTAAAAATGCAAATTCACCTTGGATTACGGTTTCTCTTAGTAAGAGCTCTTCCTTTTCAACTTTGTACCCTCTTTCGTGAAATTCAGTTATGATTTGACTTTCTACCTTTTTAAGTAACTTTACTTTATATTCCAAGACAATCATCACATCTGGGGCAGATTTATAACAAATATCAACAAAGCCGATGCTTGTTTTTGCAATCTGCTCAGGTACGGCCCCAGCAAAACTAATCACCTCTTCTAAGGATGCTCTTATCTTACCGTATTTTTCAACTCCTTGAGTGCTAAGATAAAATACTTCTATAATAATTTCCCCTTCAATTACGACTATGCCACGTAAAACCTTACAATCCACTCTATGCAAATGTGGTTTCATGATTATTATGTGTTGGCAATCCTGTTTTTTGAATGTGCTTTTCACTGTTGTTGCTCCCTTTTTTTCCCCTATTACCGTGAATGTAGTGATTTTCTCTTTTTTAGATTTTGTTATTTTAGATGGAGGACAGATTGCCTCAAGGGCCCCTTGCACTTCTATGTCAAGAGTTAAATCTACGGTCAATAAATTGGCCTTTAATTGTAAACTCTGTTTTTTGCAGTGGCATAACACATACAAAACCATATTTTCTATTATTTTTTCTGGAGATAAACTATACCGCAATCGTTTTTCCATGCGATGAAAATGTATTTTGCCTTCATTTCCCAAAAAAAATATATCCAGTTCCAGTGCAATAGAAATAATTAAAATACCTTCGTTTTGTTCATAGGTCACATCTACTACCCGTGAAATAATATCACTGATTCTTATCGGGTCGGGCTTCAAAGTTGTAGTGAGTTGAATGTTTTTTTTGTAGATCCTTTCCCAAACTATCTCCTCTGTCCGCAATAATTCCAAGGCTATCACCCTCCCCCTTTTATAATTTTTATGATTTTAGTAATGTATTTATGAAAATCATCACTAGGTCTTTTTTTTAAAGAAAAAAGCCCCTATAAGGGGCAGAACAAGCAGATCCATGCTACCAAAGTTGTATTTATATCACTTTAAATGTTAAGCGTATATTAAATGCAAATCTCCATCTAGATTTTCGAAATAATCATTTGACTTTTACATGCTTATTTTATTGCAGTACTAAAGTTGCTATGGAGATAATGAATGTAGTTTATTCTATCTCGAACTAGTACCCATGGTTATATTGGACGTTCTTTCAATGGCGCCTATTAAGATTGTATAAATAGGAACATTGATTAATTGTGATACAATTCTTGCAGGTAATGTAACAAAAAACGGTATATTAAAGGCTAACTGTAGAATATATGGGGTCAAAAGAATTGATGTTATAATTTGACCAATCCCTATAGCTATAATCAGTTGCCAAAAAGGTTGTTTTGAACCTTTGAAAAACCGTAAAATTAGCGGTGGTATTACACCGGTTAAAGCCGCAGAAAGGGTAACAAAAGGTACATATGGGCCCATAGGGTTTATGTAATACCCTAATGCATCCCCCATAGCACCTACAATACCACCGGCAATAGGCCCAAACATAATACCTGCTAGAATAGCGGGGAATCCCCCAAAACCGATCCTTATACCTTCTACCATACCAACACTAATCCTAATACTGGCAATTCTAGAGAGAACAATATTCAATGCAACCAAAAATGACATATACACAAATTCCCTTGTAGAAAAACTTTTCATTAAAAATAAGCCTCCTTCCATTTTTTTTGGCAGCAATCTACCACATCAATGGAATAAGGCCTCCTATGATGTGGCAGCGAACGCGATAACTCACCGCAAGTCCCGTTAAGTGGGGCTTTTCGTCTAAGGGCAACGTCCCATCCCTTAGCACTTGACGCAAGTTACCTACTCTGCTTTATTACAGTTGATTTTAGCAAAGTCCTTGTCTTTTGACAAGTACATTTTACCAAAATCTTAAGATTGTATGAAACACAAATGATATCGTCACCTTGTAAACGCAAATGATATTGTCCTTTAGCGCAAAATATATTAAATTGGACCTATCACAGAAAGTAAGGCAGGGCCATACAAAGGGAATTCTGTATCCTACTGGATGCATGCCAATGTGTATCCTAATACTTGGAACATGCACCATTCATCATACATCAAAGATAAAACGCCCTTACCTGAAATGACCCCCTTTGTCACAGACCAAGATTGTCGAACTAAACGAGTTTTTAGGCTATATTTCGCTCCACAGTTTTGTACACCTTGTCAGCGATTAATGTACCTTCATTTAAGAGTTTTTGTGCTTTCTCACCCTGATTTTGCACAAATTCCTTATCTTTGATACTTATGAGATTTATTTTTACATTAAGCCATGCACCTTGTAATGCAGCTTTTAAGCAAAGGGCTCCAACACCAGTATCGCTGATGACAGTGGGATTTATGTTGCCCAAAGATTTTTCATGTAAATATATCGCATCCACAACTTTTTCCATGATAGCAAAGGGTACTTTTGTTGCAAATTTTAAAGCTTCCTGCATTTTTTCTTTTCTTTGGATTTTTTCTTTAGTAGTACTCCTAGGCATCTTAAAAACCTTGGCAACTTCGTTAAAGGCTTTTGTATCTTCTGTAACAAGGTTCTCCAAATCCCGCCGAAGATTTTCTGCTTTTTCAAGTAATTCTTTTATGAGGGGTTCACTTGCTTTAAACTTTCGTTTTCCGATTGTCAAGTTGGCCACCATTGATAATAATGCCACTCCCACAGCCCCTATTAAAGCCGAAGCAGAACCACCGCCTGGGGCGGGTTTGTCTGATGCTAGGGCATCCATGTACTGTTTTACACTATCATTAATCACTATATCTTTACTCCCTTCAGAAAAAGTCATTTAAAACAGACCAGTAATTTCTCCTGATCCATCGATATCAATTTTTTCGGCCGCAGGTGTTTTTGGCAGACCCGGCAGTGTCATAATTTGACCGGTCAAAGCTACAATAAAACCGGCGCCTGCTGACACTCTCACTTGCCTTACTGTTATTCTAAAACCTTTAGGCCTGCCCAAGAGTTTCGGATCATCTGATAAAGAATACTGTGTTTTTGCCATACAGATTGGCAAAGTTTTATATCCTGAAGCCTCAAGTCTCGTTATTTCCCTTTCGGCCCCTTTTGTATAATCTACACCATCTGCCCCATATATTTCCCGGGCTATAATTTCAATCTTATCTTTAATATCGGACCTCAAAGGATATAGAAATCCAAAATCTCCTTCCCCCTTTTCTACTGTTTCCACTATTTTTTTAGCTAAATGTATTCCCCCTATTCCTCCTTCAGAAAAGACCTTTGAAATGGCCACAGGTATGTCATTATCATTGCATCTGTCAAATACTAATTGCAGTTCGGCTTCGGAGTCGCTAGGGAAATTGTTAACCGCCACAACTACAGGTAAGCCAAACTTGCCAGTAATATTCTCTAAATGCTTATCCAAATTTGCCATTCCTTTTTCTAATGCGTCTAAGTCTTCTTGACCAAGGTCTTGTCTTTGGGCACCACCATGAAGCTTTAATGCCCTTATACTAGCTACTAATACTGCAACATCAGGCCTTAAGCCCCCCAGACGACATTTTATATTAAAAAACTTCTCTGCACCCAAATCCGCTCCAAATCCCGCTTCAGTCACGCAATAGTCGGCCAGTTTCAAAGCAGTTTTTGTGGCGATTAAGCTATTACAACCATGGGCAATATTTGCGAAGGGTCCTCCATGTACTAATGCAGGTGTATTTTCAAGGGTTTGAACCAAATTTGGGTTTATGGCTTCTTTTAAAAGAACAGTCATCGCCCCGTGGGCCTTAAGGTCTCCGGCTGTTACCGCTTCTCCGCTATAAGTATATCCGATTAATATTTTTGAAAGTCGCTGTTTTAAATCCATTAAATCCTCTGAAAGGCAAAAAGCCGCCATAACCTCTGATGCAACGGTTATATCAAAACCGTCTTCTCTGGGAATACCATTGAGCCTGCCACCCAAGCCATCAACTACATAACGAAGCTGACGGTCATTCATGTCAACACATCTTCGCCAAGTAATGCTCCGTGGGTCAATATTTAATGAATTGCCCTGATAAATATGATTATCTACCATAGCTGCCAGCAGATTATTAGCGGCACCAATAGCGTGAAAATCGCCTGTGAAGTGTAAGTTTATATCTTCCATTGGAACAACTTGGGCATATCCTCCCCCAGCCGCCCCACCTTTGATGCCAAATACTGGGCCCAATGAGGGTTCTCTAAGAGCAATTATAGTGCTTTTTCCTATCTTGTTCAAGGCATCACCAAGACCGATTGTAGTGGTGGTTTTCCCCTCACCGGCAGGAGTTGGAGTTATGGCCGTTACAAGGATTAACTTCCCATTTTGTCTATTCTTTAGTCTATCATGCACATTTATATTGACTTTAGCTTTATATTGCCCATAATAATAGATGTCTTGTTCTTTTAAGCCTATGGATTCTGCTATTTCTTTAATAGGTCTAAGTTTTGTACTTTGTGCTATTTGAATATCACTTTTCATAGTTTTCCTCCAATGGTACATAATATAGTTTAATTTTAAATAGATCCTGGTGTAGAAAAGTCCTTTTGCGAACTTATAGCAACTCTCTCAAAATAGGGCCTTATATTCCAGGATTTAAACCCGAACTGTTTATCTCAGGCACAGCCATTTACTAACACACCCTTATCCACAACTTTCCTGCCGCGCTTAATAACAGTTTTCACTAAATTCACCCCAAAATGGTATGCAATAAAATCTAAATCCGGAGCATCCCATATGACTACATCCGCTTGCTTTCCTATCTCTAGGCTACCTACGTCCAATGATCGGTTTATTGCTGATGCCGCATTCAAAGTAGCTGCAGTCAATGATTCCTTAGGTGTCATCCTATACTTTATGCAAGCAAGATTGATTATTAACTGTAAGGAATTTGTGGGACAGGACCCAGGATTAAAATCAGTGGCCAACGCTACAGGTATATCCTTTTTTATCATGGTGCGCGCCCTTGCAAAGGGTTCATCAAGATAAAACGATGTACCCGGTAACAGGACAGCTATAATTCCTGCCTTTGCCATGTCCTCAATGCCTTTATCAGATGCATGTATTAAATGTTCCGCAGAAATTGCCCTGACCTCCGAAGCCAGGGAAGCACCGCCCAAAGCCGTCATCTCATCCGCATGGACTTTAGCTTCAAGACCGTATTTCTTACCTGTTTCAAGTATGATCCGTGATTGTTCCACATTAAAAACCCCGTCTTCGCAAAACACATCACAAAATTCCGCTAACCCTCTTTTTGCCACCTGTGGAATCATATCATTTCTTATTAACTTTATAAATTCATCCGGCATATCCTTATACTCTATAGGGATGGCATGGGCCCCCATAAAGGTTGGCACAATATCCATGACATGTGATTTATTCAATGCTTTTATAACCTCTAAAGTTTTAATCTCATCCTTTGTATTTAAGCCGTACCCGCTTTTTGCTTCACAGGTTGTAGTGCCATGCAAAAGCATTATGTCAAGGGATCTCTCGCACTTTTTCATGAGTCCTTCAAAACTTGCCTCCCTTGTATGTCTTACAGTATTTAGGATGCCCCCGCCCATTTCTAATATGTCAATATAGCTAACACCTTTTAACTTCAAAGACAGTTCTTTTTGTCTCCAACCACCAAAGACAAGATGTGTATGTGGATCCACAAGACCAGGGGTTACAAGACTGCCTTTAGCATCAATAAAGACAGTATCATGGCCTGTTTGTAGTTTATTAAAATCGTCTTCTTTCCCTATGGCTACTATCCTTTCTCCTTTGATTGCTATAAAAGCATCTTCCAAACACTTAACCTGTCCTTGGTTTTTACCTTTCAATGGTCCTGTACCCTGTGGTGTAGCAAGCATCCCAATGTTTTTTATGACAAGATCAATCCGCCCCTTCAAAATTCCACCCCTTTACTGTGATTTATGTTATTTTTATAACAAGTAATTTTCTAAAATTTGTTTATCTGAATCAAACCCTTCAAGCTGTAAATAGTATTCGGCCACATCGATGAGGGCTTTCATAGGGGTAAGCCCTATTATTTCACTGCCTACGATATTTAAACCGTATCTTTTTGCCTCCATCTTTACCATTTCTAGGGCTCTATAGAGTGCGGTTTTTTCGTAATTTACCATATTGATCGAAACTTGGGCTAGATTACGATCTTCCAACATCACCCCTATTGCCTTAACATTTTTGAGCCCCCCACCACTTTCGCGAATCACCCGAGCTATTTTATTAGCAATATTAATTATAGGATTAGGTATGTTTGTATACCAAC